>JAFLUN010000046.1 GCA_022508785.1 Oscillospiraceae bacterium | reverse complement strand
GAGGTTAGACTATGAATGATGAATTTTGGAACGCTTTAGACGAACTGGTCAAAAACGCTGATATAGTGATAGACAGACCAAAAGGAACTACTCACCCTCAGTTCCCAGATTTTGTTTATAAAGTTGATTACGGTTATTTAAAAGAAACAACATCTATGGACGGTGAAGGAATAGATGTTTGGGTTGGAACGGGCGAAAAAAAGATAGATGCAATCATGTGCATAGTAGATTTGATGAAAAAGGATTCTGAAATCAAAATTTTGATTGGATGCACAGAAGAAGAAAAGCAAATCATATATCAAACTCATAATGAGACAGAATATATGAAAGGCATTTTAATTCGGCGGTAAATTTGAATTTAGGGGGATTATTGGTGTATTTTCATGCTTCTTCCATAAAGGGAATTGAGATATTAGAGCCCCGCATTTCAAATCATGATATACCTTTGATTTACTTTTCAAAAAAACGGGAGAATGTATTGGTATATCTAAGTAATGCGATTGAGAAATACTGTAAAGAAACAGGATTTAATTACTCCGGGAAATGGCATAAATGGGGACCTTACGGCTTTAATAAAGACGGCACACAGCGTATAGAGGAATATTACCCCAATGCGCTGACAGATACATATAAGGGCGTATCGGGATATATCTATGAGGTTGAATCAATAACAGATTCGGGTTTTCAGTTACAAATACCCGATGCGGCTACATCAAGTGCGCCAACTCCTGTAAAGTCTTGCGAATTTGTTCCCGATGCTTATGAAGCGATTATAGCGGCAGAAAAAGAAGGTCTGATTACAATTATGCGATATGAGGACAACAGCAAAGAACGGTTGGAGTGGATTGAAAGAACAATTCGCGAGGAATATGAAAATGCGGTAGATAAACCTGAATACAGATATTTTATAGAGAATAAATTTCCTTTTATTAAGCGGTAAATTTCAGTTTATCACACAACAAAAATTTAGTATAATTTGAGGGCAAAACGATGGAAAAGTTAGAACTGTATATTCCCACATTGGATGAACTGTGGTTTTATCAAAAAATGATGTCTGACCCTGAGACCATGTCCTATAATGCAAATTGGGATGTTGATTATAAGGGCTATCACAAAGATACCGGTTGTATTGATTTTCCGGAATCAGAATGGGCTGAGTGGTATGAACATTGGATTAACAAAGAGCCGGAGCGTTTCTATGCCTATATCAAGCGCACCTCTGACGGTGCATGGATTGGAGACGTTAACTTCCACTACACTCCAACGCGGGATTGGTGGGATATGGGCATTGTTATCTATGCTCCATATCGAGGCAAGGGCTATGCCGCTCCAGCGCTACAGCTTATGCTTGAACATGCTTTCAAAGACTGCGGTGTAACCAGACTTCACAATGATTTTGAGATTGATAGGCATGAGTATGCAGCCTTGAAATGTCACTTTACAGTCGGATTTCGTGACGCAGGCGTTGAGGATGGTATGCAACAAGTAATTCTTACAAGAGAAGAATATCTGTTAAAAACTTAATATAATAAAATTTAAAAATTATATTGACAAAAAATAAGTGTTATGTTAAAATATTCAAGCGCTTAGATGCGGGTGTAGTTCAATGGTAGAATCCCAGCCTTCCAAGCTGGTCGTGTGAGTTCGATTCTCATCACCCGCTCCAATGCGCTGATAGCTCAGCTGGATAGAGCACCTGCCTTCTAAGCAGGGGGTCGGGGGTTCGAGTCCCTCTCAGCGCGCCATTAACGCTGAAAGTTGCTAAACAACATTTCGAGCGTGTCATTTATGGTGGGATTAGCTTAGTCGGTTAAAGCGCCAGTTTGTGGCACTGGAGACCATCGGTTCGAATCCGATATTCCACCCCACCATTTCCGCCCTTCCCGAGCGTTTGGGCGGATTTTTTAATAAAAAATGCAATATAAATATTGGGGAGTCGTCAAGCGGTAAGACACAGCACTTTGACTGCTGCATGCGTGAGTTCGAATCTCGCCTCCCCAGCCAGAAAAAAGCACTTGCAATAGCAAGTGCTTTTTTCAACGATGTTTGCCCTAACGGGCAAATGATGTCACTACGCTAATGATGTTGTCCTACGGACAGTGATGTTGTGCCTTTCGGCACAGTTGGCAAACATCACATCACTGCGAGTAAAACGAGCAACACCGTTTTCAGCGCAGCGAAAACATCGCGCCACCGTAGGCGGTACATCATATTTATGTTTGCAATAGTTCAAATCTATACACCGAAAACACAAAATATCTTTTTTATACTGATGGCACAGAAAAAAGCACTTGCAACAGCAAGTGCTTTTTTTGTATAGCAATACACTTCTAAACCTTCAGTGTCCATATAATGTGCTAAGCCAGTATTCGCACCTTATAGGTGGCGGTGTCACCCGCCGGGTTCAACAGACGGTTTTGCTTTATTCAGCCTCTTCTTCACGCTTTTTGGTGATGACTGCTAAACCTATTGCAGCAGATGCAAGCATACACGCTACTGCAACGCTGTAGGTTGCGTTACCTGTGTTCGGAATCGTTACTGAAGTGTCTACATTTGGTGTTGTGCTTTCTTCAGGTGAACCTTGAGTAGGTTCATCATCAGCAGGTAACTTGTGACCGCAAACAACGCAAACGCCGTTCTCATAGGTATGACCACGAACAGAGCCCTCTTCTACTATTGTATCTGTTTCATCACAATGCTCGCACTTTGCAGTCTTAGTTCCGTTGCCTGTGCAAGTTGCATTTCCGTCTGAAACGTAATCTGTAAAGCTGTGCCCTAAAGCATCAGTGTAAGTTTCATCATAGGTGTCACCGCAAACCGTACAGGTGTGTGAAGTAAAGCCTTGCTCGGTACAGGTTGGATCGGTTACTGTGTCTTCATAAGAATGACCTGTTGCGTCGATATCCTGAATTTCCTTTTCTGCTGTATAATCTACGCCGTTAAAGTTAACGGTTGCAGTATAAAGTGTTGTACCGTTTACTGTACAGGTTGGATCGATTACAGGTTCGCCTGTTACTTTCGCTTCAATTACCTCTTCGTGAGAATTATCATTACCGCAAATGAAGGTTGCAACTGCAGTTTTGCCGTCTTCTGACCAAACAAATGTAGGTTTGCCGTAATTGTGTCCCTTTTCTGCGATTACATCCTGAGCAGTAAGAACTTTACCGCATACTGAGCAATGACTGCCTTCAGTCAATCCTGTTTCGGTACAGGTTGGGTCTACAGTTTCATCAGTTACCGGTGTGTGACCGTTTGCCTGGATTACTTTCTGCTCTACAAGAACTGTATCACAAACTGAGCAATGACTGCCCTCTGTAAGTCCTGTTTCCGTACAGGTAGGCTCTACAGCTTCATCAATTACCTCTGTATGACCCTTTGCAGATATAGTTTCCTGTGCAACAAGAACCGTACCGCATACTGAGCAATGACTGCCTTCAGTAAGTCCTGTTTCCGTACAGGTCGGATTTACCGCTTTATCAGTTACCGGTGTGTGTCCGTGTGCAGGAATTATGTCCTGTTTAACAAGAATTGTACCGCATACTGAGCAATGACTGCCCTCAGTAAGTCCTGTTTCCGTACAGGTAGGCTCTACAGCTTCATCAATTACCTCTACATGACCGTTTGCAGGGATTACTTTCTGCTCTACAAGAACTGTATCACAAACTGAGCAATGACTGCCCTCTGTAAGTCCTGTTTCCGTACAGGTAGGCTCTACTGCTTCATCAATTACCTCTGTATGACCGTTTGCAGGGATTACTTTCTGCTCTACAAGAACTGTATCACATACTGAGCAATGGCTACCCTCTGTAAGTCCTGTTTCGGTACAGGTTGGTGCTACCGCTTTATCAGTTACAGACGTGTGACCCTTTGCGGCAACAGTTCTCTGTTCTTCAAGAACCGTATTACATACTGAGCAATGACTGCCCTCTGTAAGTCCTGTTTCCGTACAAGTGGGCTCTACAGCCTCATCAATTGCCTTTGTATGTCCCGTTGCAGAGATAACAGTACTGCTTGTAGTTGCATCGCAATTCTTACAGTGAATTGATTTACTGCCGTCTTCCGTACAGGTAGGATTCTTGTCAACTGTATAACCGTCCTGCCAATCGTGTTCGGCAGGCTCTAAATCTTTAGTTTCTGTAAATCCGCATACCAAACAGGTGTGTTGCTCGTAGCCCGCACTTGTGCAGGTTGAAGCTGTTACTGTTTCCCAAGGACCGAAGCTGTGACCCTTTGGAGCTATTGTCTCGGTTTCTTCTGTAAGTACTTCACCGCATACTTCGCAGTAGGTTCTCGTTGTTTTCGTTCCCTCTGTTACACAAGAAGAATCAACCGTTGTGATTACAGGCTCGCTTTCCTTGTGGTAAGATAACTCAAATGAATATACGCCTGCAGGATCATCAACTGTAACCGTTGTTACAGCGCTGTCTTCAATCAGCAAATATCCGTCGGGAACTACAACGTCTTGAAGCGTATAATCGCCGAAAGGCACTGTTACGGTTTTTGAATCAGCATTGATTTCAATCTCGTTGCCGTTTGAATCAACGACTTTAAACGCAGCTCCGTCTATTTCGTTACCGTTACAGTCAGTTATATTGATTGCAATATCAACAAAATATCTTGTATCGTAATAATGCCAGTCCTCAGTAACCTGATCGGTAATTCTGCTATTGATATCCTGTATTGTCTGACCTATCGCATCAGCAAGGTCTCCGTACTGCTCATAATAGCTGTGAATCTGATTCTTAATTTCTATAAGTGTTTCAGATGTTGGATCATCCTCACCCAATATCTCGCCAAGGGAATTGACAACATTATCAATTACTGCACCTGCATATTCATCAAACGTTGCAAACGCACTGCCGATAGTTTCTTTATATCTTTCAAATTCTTCAGGAGAAACAAGTAATTTTTTAAGATCTATTCCAAACGTTGAATTAAGAGCATCTACAATTACAGGGAAAAGTACGCCTGCTGTAACCTGTGCCGTTCCGTCTGCACTAATAACAAAAGTATAAACAAGAGAGTTTCGTTCGTAGCCTGTAGGAGCTTTTGTTTCAATCATAACGTATGCTCCTGAACGCATACCCGTGTTAACGTTAATTGAACCGGCAAGGCCTGCAAGTTTATCAAGCAACGGCAAATACTCTTCGGGAATCATACCGCCGAAAGCGCTTTTAAGAATCTCGGCAAGCTTCTCACCCGAAATGCCACTGCCTGCAAGTGCACCGACAACGTTAAGAATATTTGACGAATTGCTCAGAGAAACAATACCGTCTTTATCAGACGTTGCAGTTAAAATTGCAGGAATCGTTATCTGGCTGAGCGTATCGGGATCAAGATTTACGATATTAAGAATAATTCCGAGAATCGTTCCGATATCAAGATTTGACCAATCTGTACCCTGAAGCTGTTCAATTATCTGCTGAAAATCAAGATTACCTGCCGATTCACGGGCGAGGGTTATTACAAGCTCAAGAAGCGCATCTCTTTCAATCAGCATAAACTGTGCGCCTTCAACAATCTCGTTATTCTGGTCAACCTTAGTAAATTTAAGTGTGAAGCTGTTATTTTTAAATACCTTGAATACTGAGCTGTAAACATTATTTGTCAACGCTGTGTATGAGCCAAAGCTTGAGGTAGCAAAATGATCGCCTACTACGGCGCCGTCTTCTCTTTGAACTTCAAACGGATAGACAGTTGAATCAACAATAAAACCGTCTGCGCCCTTAACCTGCTGAACGGTATATAAACCGTGCTTTAAGCCTGAGAAGGTATATGTTGTATATCCGATTTCCATTACTAACGCTTTAAAGCTTTTATTTTCTACTTGAAGAGTATAATCTTCACCCGCAACCAGCACATTACCGTTTACGTCACGGATTTCAAATGCTGCGCCATCGTATGCCTCGGGAATTGTTCCGCTGTAGATTATATAGTCTACCGTGAAAGTACCTGTAGGAGCAGGAGCAAAAACTGCATCAAATACCAAATTCTTGGCAACACTTACTGCAACCGCCTCATAAACAGCAGTATGCTCTGTAACCGCCTTAAAGCCGTAAGCCTCAGAATGTATCGGATCAAAGGTTTGCGCTGAATCGGTAAGCTCGGTTGAAAAAGGAAGCTTAGCAGTAACATCCTCTGCGATAGCCGTTGCCAAACCAGTTTGCGCGTTTACAGTGTCAGAAAGGAATCTGAATGAAAGTCTTCCGAGACTGGTTTCTGCCTTGTTAATGAAATCCTCGGCGGCTTTGCTCTTGCTGCCGCCAACACTTGTGCTTGATGCACTGATGCTGTCAGTGGCATCGCCTGCTAATTCACCCTCATAACCTTCTGTGCTGATTGTTAAACTACCGTCATATTTATAAGTCGTTACTTTAACCGGTCCCCAACCCGAAGAGCTTTCGCTGTATCCGGAATTTACAAGCACAAATTCCATGCTGTAAGTCTGAAGAGAATCGGTTAAATAGAAAAATTCTTTCTGTTCAAACGAATAAGTAGTTGAAGGTACGGTTTTTCTTACAACCTCATAAGCATTAAGGCTTGAAACCTGAGATTCTTCATACTCCGTGCCTTCATCGTCAGTAAAGGATTTAACCGTAAGATTATTACCGTTATCTGTCGCCGCATTAAATTCATCCGCACTGATTTTTGTTCTTTCACCGCCGTCAACGGTCACATAATAATCCATTGCAGACATATCGCCTATCTGAGAATCGGTTTCTTTGATAAGCGCATATTTGTCGTTATCGTATGCAAGACGCTTTATGCTGTATGTAGCACCGTCAGGAATATCTGTTACGGTTGCGCTTACATCATACGGCATCGTGAGCATACCGTCTGTTATATCGTAAGATTTGAGATTACTGCCCCTTGCCGTTCCGTTATACGGCGCACCGTCAATTTCAATATAGTAAGTAAACTCAATATCGCTGTCTATTTCGATATCCTGAGCTTGCACGTTTGAAGAAATTGTAATACCGTCGCCGTCAGCCGCCAATGATACAAAAGGCATATTGCACGTCAGCATCAAAACAGCCAAAGCGATTGCAAGGTATTTCTTTAGTAAGCGTTTTTTCATGCTTATTTCCCCTTTATACAACTATTGTTCATTACATAATATCATATCCGAATTTGTTTTTCAAACAATATTAAAAAATTTGTTAAATTTTCTATTAAATCACACTTCAAATTTGTGCGTTTTGACGAGTATAAATATCCACGGTTGTCTATTAACCCGCTATATCTTAATAGTTTTGCCAATTTTTTTACTAATAAAAGCTTTACACAAATTGCAAGAAATAATTTTCTTTAATTGATGTATTTATGTGTGGAAAAAATGTTTCGATTTCACTAACCGTTAATCTCTATAAACAATCAAAAAGGGACGATGTGGCATCGTCCCCTACTAATCACTATTCTCTATCAACTAATATAATACTGCGCCTGGGCGTTCCAAAGCTCTGAATATTTGCCGTTTTTGTTTAGTAATTCCTGATGCGTGCCTGTTTCAACGAGCCTTGCTTTGTCAAAAACTGCAATACGGTTGCAGAAAATACAGCTTGAAAGCCTGTGCGAAATATAAATTGCCGTTTTATTGTCAACAAAGGAGTTAAAGCGGTTATAAATTTCGTTTTCGGCAAGGGGGTCAAGAGCGGCAGTAGGCTCGTCAAGTATTACAACGGGGCTGTCCTTGTAAAGCGCTCTTGCGAGAGCCAGCTTTTGCGCCTCGCCGCCTGATATTTCCACGCCGTTTTCTGAAATATCCTTATAAAGATACGTATTCTCTTTCTCGGGCATTTGCATTACCCTTTCAAGCACGTTTGAATTTTCAAGGCAAATATGAAGTCTGTTTGTGTCACAATCGTCTCCTGCGCAAATATTGTCTTTCAAGGGAATAGAGAATATTTGAAAATCCTGAAAAACTACGGAATAGAGCTTAACAATGCTCTGCTTTGAATATTCCTTAACGTTTATTCCGTTAATGAGAATTTCACCCTCGGTGGCATCGTAAAGACGGCACATAAGCTTAATAAAGGTTGTTTTACCGCTGCCGTTTCTGCCTACAACGGCAAGTCGCTCCCCGTTTTTGACTGTTAAATTTATATTTTCAAGGGCATAGGTGCTCGCAGACGGATATTTAAAGGAAACATTTTTAAACTCGATTTCAAAGGTGTCGAAATTAAGCTTCGCCGTGCCGTATTCCTTATTATCCTCATGTTCAATAATTTCAAAATACACTTTTGCAAGGGGCAAAATTTCCGCAAGCTTACCCAGCGTGTTTGCAATCTGCATAATTCCGTTGATGATTTGCATAAATGCGCCGCAATACATTACGAGTGAGCCTATGCTGAACAAGCCGAAATTGCCCTTAACGCCGATAAAAACATAAACGCCGAAAGCCACCATTGCGCCCATAATTGCAACGAAGGAGCTTGTTTTTGCAGTTCGCATTGAAATCTTTTTCAAGGTGTCTTCGCCGTCGGTCAGTATTTTATCCGTAGCAATATGGCTGATTAGTTCCTGCTCTTTATATACTCTGATTTCCTTACCCGTTTTGTAATCGGCGAAAAGACCGATAAAAGAATAGAACAATCTGTCAAGAGTAGCGTAGGCTTCGTTTGCTTCAAGATAAGATTTGTTGATTTTTATTGCAATAAGAAGCATAACAACTCCCATTACGGCAATAACCCCGATTAAGCTGATTAAGAATATGGGCTTTTCAAAAAAGGTTTCGCCCGTTTTGGTAAATCCGATTTTCAGCAATGGCATTATCATAATTATTGATACTGCCAGCGTGTAAACTCCGCTGATAAACACCTGACTTGTCCAAACGTAATAGGAAAACCTTGCCCAACGGCTTGCGCTCGCCTCTTCGTGCTTATGTATGGTTTCTCTGAAATGATTATCCTCTAACGCTTCATATTCCGTATGGAAAATCTTTTCCGCCATTTTGAAATCTTCTTTATCATAAAGAGTTGTGTGAAGAACCTGATAATAGTCGTCAGACAAACTACCTGCATAATTAAACGCAAATCCGAGTATTACGGCAACGATAATATACGAAATTATACTTTTAAAATCAGCGCCGCTTGCCAAAAGCGAAACAATTTTTGCAGTAAAATAGATGTTAACAAAGGGCTTTGTGGCGGTAATAACCGCATTCAAAAAAGCAACGGGCAGAATTTTCTTGTCAAGCCTTATAATTTCACGGTACATTTTAAAAATCATTTTAAAATTACTCATTGACTGCCACCCCCTGCTCTTTGTAATAATAGCTTTGAAGCTGATACATTTTGTAATACGCTCCGTGAAGCGCCATCAACTCCTCGTGAGTGCCCTCTTCAATAATCTGACCGTCGGAGATAAACAAAATTCTGTCACAAAACCGAGTAGAAGACAGTCTGTGAGAAATAAAGAAGGACAGTTTGTCTTTAGTCAATTCATTGTATTTCAAATACAGCTCGTTTTCTGCAATAGGGTCAAGAGCCGCCGTGGGCTCGTCCAGAATAAGCACGGGCGCATTTTTATAAATCGCCTTTGCAAGTAACAGCTTTTGCTTTTCACCGCCTGAAAAATCTACTGCGTCATTATAAACCTCTCTGTCCATTAAGGTGTTTTCTTTGTTGGGCAGAGAGTTAATTTTATCTTCAATTCCTGCATTTTTAAATGCGGCAAACAGCTTTTCTTTATCGTAATCGAGTGTTGCCGTAATGTTCTGCGCAACAGTCATGGGCAGGAAACGGTAATCCTGAAATATAGGTGAAAACAAGTCAAAATAACTGCTTTTTGAAATATTTTTTACGTCTTCACCGTTCAGCAGCAATTCGCCGTCTGTGGCAGTGTAAAGACCGCAAAGGAGCTTGATAAGAGTAGTTTTTCCTGCGCCGTTCTCCCCTACCACTGCAATATTTTCGCCGTTTTTAAATTTAAAATTGATGTTTTTAAGTGTGGGTTCCTTTGCAGACGGGTATTTATAGGAAACATTTTTAAACTCGATTGTTTCCACCTTGTTTGATGTTAGCTTTTTGCCTTTGTCAGCAACATCTTCACTTTCAATATAAGCCCTGTACGCTTTACATTCGTTGCAGCTTCTTTGAATTTGGTTGTAGGAAAAGACCAATCCCACAACCCAATTTGAAAATCCTGTGATAATGCCGAAATAGAATATAAAATCGGAAACCGAAAGTCTGTTTGCAGTTACCAAATACACAAGGTAAAAATACGCAATAGCCTCCCGAATTAAATTGAGCAAAGCGGTAATACCGTCAAAGGCTACGCTTTGGTGAGTGTATTTTGCATAGATTTTTTCAATACTGCAAATTGTTTCGGCAAGAGCTTTAATGAAATAATCGCTAAGTCCGTAAATGCAAATGTCTTTTGCCGCCTTGCCGTCTTTGGAAACCTTGTAAAAATAATTAAATCTGTTATTAAGCTTTGATACTTTTCCAAGGTTGTCGTACTGCTTCTCGGCCAAAAATTTAAGAATAAAAAACTGCGCAATACAGGTTGCAATAATAAGCAAGATTATGAAAACGTTGATTTTGTAAAGAAGAGCGCCGGATGCAATTACGCCCACAACCGCAATGCAAAACTGATTGCAGCGGTCAATAAAGTTAGCGCCGCCCGACCACCTGCCGCTGTAAAAAGCCTCGGCTCTTTTTTGCATTTCACGCTTTTCCAGGGTTTCGGTATTAACGTAATCCGTAGTCAAATTTTTATTAAACGCCATAACGGCATAGCGCATACGGACAATTCTCGCTCCGCCCCTGACAAGCTCGCTCATAAAGGGGTCCATCCAAATGGTAAACGTTAAAAGAAGGCTTAACATTCCGATAATCATTATAAGCCTTTGTGTTGTAACGCCCTCGTTTATTGCGTCAATCATTGCTTTGGGAATATACGCCGTAACCATCGGCTGCAAGACCATGGCAGGAACACGGATAGCAAAATAAACTATGCTTTTTTTGTCCCATTTCAACCAATTTCTAAGCATATATTTAAGGTTTTCTCTCACTTTTTTCACCCCTTGACTATATAAAATATAAGTATATTTTATATAAAATCTATTGAAATGTCAATAATGAATTTGGGATATATCCCACTCGATATATCGTAAATTGATATAAAATTTTACTATCACATCATACAATAAGATGAGGCGGTAGTTATGAAAATTAAGCAGGCAGTGGCTCTTAGAATAATAAATCTTTGTAAAGAACGGAACATTGCAGTCAACGCGCTGGGAAATATCAGCGGTGTAAACCCGTCTACCATTTACAGTATGCTAAATTCTAAAAGCCAAAATCCCGGCGTAGTGTCAATTCAAAAAATCTGTGACGGGCTTGAAATATCCATAAGAGAATTTTTTGACGACGATATTTTCAATAATATAGAACAGGAAATTATGTAAAATATAAATAAAGATACAAAAACAGCGTACTCCCAAAAAGAGTACGCTGTTCTGTCATTTTATTGATTTTATGCATCGTAAATGCCGAGAATGACTATACCTATTATAGCAACGGCTATTGTTATATAATGCTTAATTGAGAGTTTTTCTTTAAGGAAAATTCTGCTCCAAATTACTGATGCCAAGCAATATGAAGAGATAATGGGCGCTGACATTGCAACGTGCTCTTCGTCTGCAAGAGCGTAAATATAAGCAAACTGACCTGCCGTTTCAAATATAGCGCCCACATATTTGGGAGCTTCTGCTTTTGGGAAATATTTCTGCTTTTTAATAAGCTTAACGTAAATGAAAGCAACTATACCGCAGATAAGGAATGTAAGCTCGTAAGCAACGTTTGCAACGTCCTCGTCAAGAGTTTCAAGAACGATACTGTCGGCAAAGGTTCCGAGAGCGTCAAGCAAACAGTAAATGAGCGGTAAAACTATTGCAAGGGCAGATTTTGAATACTTGTAATTTGCTTTTTCCTGGCGAAGCGCACGAAGCTCATCATCCTCCTTCGCTTCAACAAATCCAAGACCGA
The DNA here is from genome assembly GCA_022508785.1 of Oscillospiraceae bacterium. Lineage (GTDB taxonomy): Bacteria > Bacillota > Clostridia > Oscillospirales > Acutalibacteraceae > Fimenecus. The sequence goes on along the minus strand of JAFLUN010000046.1, from coordinate 1,479 downwards.
TAACGCCCAAGCAAACAAGGGCGATCGCTAAATACTGAGGGCCTGCCAACCTATCCCCCGTGATTATGCAAAGAACCGCTACCAGCGCTCCCGAAGAGTTACAAATCGGCGAAGAAACCGAAAGCTCAATGTAGCGAAGACCTATGTACCCTATCGCCATTGAAAGTATGTAGAGTGCGGAAACAGGTAAATATTTGAGCATTGCGGAAACTGTAATATCAACGCCGGAAATTACGATTTCATACAGCGCATGAATACCCATAACAACGCCCACGGCAGTTACCATTTTATAATGGGAGTATTTATCCCTTGCATCTGCACATCCTATTTTGGAAAACAAATCCGAACCGCTCCAACAAAGCAGAGCTATTAGTGATAACCAAAACCACATAAAAATAAACCTTCTTGCTGAAAAAAATTCTTGTTTACATTTCGTTAGGTTATTCTAACTTATGTATGAAAATTTGTCAAGATATGACAAGACCTTTGGTTGCAAAATCCAATATAATATGTTATATTTTATTAAGAGGTGAAAACCAATGTACGAGAGCACAGACGGAATTTTTATTATTCAGGGAGACGACGGCAAGGATATTGAATGTCATCTGCTTTTTTCTTTCGAGAGCGAGAACACAGGCAAGGTTTACATTGTTTATACAGACGGCTCTACTGATGAAAACGGAAATTTGAGCGTATTTGCATCTGCCGTGGAAGAATATATTAACGATGAAGACGTTACCTTCAGCGCAATTACCACACAGGCAGAATGGGCGGAAATCGACGAAAAGCTCGAAGAATATCTTAGGGAAGAATAAGGTGAAAAATTATGGATACTTTACAGTTAATTAAAGCTCGGCATTCTGTCAGGCAATATACTGAGCAGAAAATCGAGGGTGAAACTCTTGAAAAATTAAAGGCAGAGCTTCGTTCAGCCGAAGAAAAAAGCGGACTTTCCTTTCAGCTCCTTCTTAATGAGCCGGGAGCTTTTGACTGCTTTCTTGCAAGAAAGCTTAACTTTAAAAATGCGAATAACTATATAGCAATTACCGGCAAAAAGACATTTGAAAACGAAATGAACGCAGGGTATTTCGGGACGGAGATTGTGCTGCGAGCGCAGGAAATGGGTCTTAACACCTGCTTTGTTGGCGGAACCTTCAGCAGAAGAAAAGCGAAATACAAACTGCAAAGCGGCGAAAAGCTCCTTTGCATTATTGCTATCGGCTACGGTGAAACTCAGGGCACACAGCACATAAACTGTTCAATCGACAAGCTTTGCGATTTCAGAGGAGATATGCCCCCGTGGTTTATGAAGGGTATGGACTACGCAATGCTGGCTCCCACGGCTATGAATGACCAAAAGTTTTGCTTTATCCTCAGAAACGGGAATGAGGTTAAGCTTGTACCCCGCGGCGGTCACTGCAAGGGCGTTACGCTGGGAATTGTAAAATACCACTTTGAAGCAGGCGCAGGAAAAGAAAA
>JAFLUN010000045.1 GCA_022508785.1 Oscillospiraceae bacterium | reverse complement strand
ATTTGCTTCGCTGACAAATAATAAATAATAGAACCTCTTCAGTGAGTTACTGATAGATGTGAATTTATTCGGGACGATGTGGGCATCGTCCCCTACTTTTTATGAGAGCGAAAAGTGAATTATGCCTTATCAACATCAAACCAAAAAGTAACGCCGTTGCCGCAGTTGAATACGCCGTATTCATTGCCGTGCAGGTTTTGTATTGCGCTGACTATTGAAAGCCCTAAACCGTACCTGCCTTCGCTTCGGGAACGGGATTTATCCGCTCTGTAAAAGGAATCCCAAATTTTGTCAATATCCTCATCGGCAATTGTTTTACCCGTGTTAAAGACAAAAATTCGTGCTTTTTCGCCCAAATCTTCACAGTAAATTCTTATAAGCCTTTCGCCCTCAGCGTGGGACACCGCATTTGACACGTAGTTATTAAGCACCATATTAAGCTTAATCAAATCACCGCGGCAAAAAACTCCTGAGGGGATATCCGTTTCGCTTATTATTCCGTTTTCTTCAAAGACTATTTTTTCACTGTCAATGTAATCGTGAATAAAATCACAGAGCGAAAACTCTTCGCATTCCAGCCTGCTGTCGCCGATTTCAAATCTTGACAGCTCAAGAAGCTCAAATACGAGAGCGTTCATTTTGTCGCTTTCTTTTATAATGATGTCGCAGTATTCGGCGGCACCGTTTGTGTCTCCGCTTTGAAGCATAAGCTCAGCGCCCTCGGCATAACCGCGGACTATGGCAATGGGAGTTTTCAGCTCGTGTGAAATGCTTGAAATAAATTCTTTTCGCAAATCGTCCAAGGTCTGCTTTTTTTCAATATCGTCCTGAAGCTTTTGGTTCTTTTGATTAAGATCTTGAAGGGTACTGTCAAGAGAGCTTGAAAGGTTGTTGATACTGCCTGCAAGCTCGCCGATTTCATCGTTTGACTTGACCTTCAGCCTTTCGGAAAAGTCCATATTCGACATTTTTTCCGTAATCTTGCTCATTTCAATGAGGGGTCTCGTAAAGCTCCTTGAATAAATGATAAAGAATATAATAACAACGACGAAAATAAACAGTATTGACGCCCAAACAAAATAAAGAGCTACTCCTGCGTTTGCCTCTATATTTGCTTTAACGCTGAAAATCTCTATTTCCAACCCGTCACTGAGTGTACAGGTGTAGTCAATGTACTGTATCCTGTTCGTTTCACGCACGTCAAGAACTGAGCCGTCGCTGTTAACGTTGTGTTCAATAATAACTGTATTTCCGCCTTGCGGTACAAGGTTTTTCTGGCTTAAATACAACGGATTTCCGTCAGGAAAATAAATGTCTATTGAAATGTTGTTTTCGGTCTCGATTATACCGACAGTTCCCAAATAAACACCCGATTTTAAATCAAGAGTATTAAGATATTCGGCAGTCGATGCTATTTTTCTTTTCTCGTTGTATAAATACAAATCGCCGAGATATGTTGTGTTGATGACAAGAATAACCGTAACCGCAGTCAAAAGAATTGCGGTTATCTGCAAAAACATTTTTAATCTGATGCTTAAACGGCGCTTATTCTTGCTCATTTATATCACTTTCCTGAATTTTATAACCCACACCGTAAACGGTTTTAAGGTGACGGTTTCCCCATTCACCGAGCTTTGTGCGAAGTCTTGCAACGTGGGAATCAACGGTTCGGGTGTCCCCGTAATAATCAAAGCCCCAAATATCGTCAAGCAACTGTTCACGGCTGTAAACCCGACCTTTATTGTCAATAAGCTTTAAAAGAATATTAAATTCTTTAACCGTAAGGGAAATTTCCTTACCGTCAATGAATACCTGATGGGCATTTTTGTCAATTGTCAGACCTTGAATATCACCGTCTGCCGATTTTGCGTTATTATTAGTTCGCTTTAAAAGAGCTTCAACACGCTTTACTAAAAGAACGGGGCTAAACGGCTTTGTAACATAATCGTCTGCTCCTGCTTCAAATCCGTTAATTTGGTCAAATTCCTGGCTTCGTGCCGACAAAAGCAAAATCGGCACATTGGAGGTTTTGCGTATTTCTCTGCAAACCTCCCAGCCGTCTTTTTGGGGCATCATAATGTCAAGCACAAGTAAATCCGTATCCTTATTATTCTCAAAAATGCGCAGAGCCTCTTCACCGTTTTCGGCTTCAAGCACAGTATAACCATCTTTTTTGAGGAAATCGGAAACGAGCCGTCTGATAAGCTGTTCGTCATCAGCAACAATGATTTTTGCCACATTATCACACCCTTTATAAATTTAATTAAGTAAATTTTGTAATTTTGATTTCTGTATGGCTTTGCAAAGCATAACGCCCAATGTATAACAAACCGCAATTTCGCCTATGGCAACCTCAAGCCCTGAAATGAGAAAAGCTTGCCACTGAAACCCTTCAGGCGCAAGATACACAATTTCCGCACCGACTAAAATTCCGTTGAAAACGGCGGGCATCAAAAGTGTGAGCAGGGGAACGCCCTTAAACTGAACCTTTCTTACAAAGTACCCGAGCAGTGCGGCAAGTAACGTCGCAAGAGTGCCTACAATAATGTCCACAGCGCCGTAGGGACTTGAAAGATTGCTTATAAGGCAACCGATTGTCAGCCCCGGAATTGCAGCAGGAGTAAAGGCGCAAAGCACGCACAGTGCTTCCGATACCCTGAACTGAATTGGCCCGTAAGCAAGCCCAAAGATTGATGAAACGGCAGTCAAAGCGGCATAAAGTGCGGCAATTACCGCCGATTTCACGACGAATAAGGTTTTTTGATTCATTTTTATCACTCCGTAGTTTTATTTTACGTCAGGATGGTTTCGAACTGACGATTATTTGAGTAAACTCTAAATAAATGTGACTTCGATGCTTTGCGGACCTTTTCCACCGTAAATATTTTCCAAAATCTTATAATACACAAAGTATTCTTTCGATTTTGCGCCTTTTTACGGCGAAAAATCTCTCGCAAATCTCTCTTGTCAATTCATTTATCGTTTACTATGTATTTAAAAAGTACCGATTATCGGTAGCTTTTTAATCCGTTTGTTTAAATAGCTTTTCTGAGTAGTCACAACGCTTGTGCCCATTGTTGCAAATAATTGCCTTAAAACCTTTGTGAACAGCGCTCTGTCCTCAGAAGATATGCCTTTTACAGCGCCGATGGCGTGAGGAATATTTGTAAGAAGATTTTCCACCCATTGTCTGAAAGTAGGGGAGTTTGCCTCGTTGGTCTTTTCTATAAGAAGGAACATACCTTCAAGGAACTGTTCTCTCTGTTTAGGCGTAAATCCGAAAACCCAATCGTTGAAGGTTTTGTCGATAATTTGCGCACGCATAACGATTTTTGTTCCCGGTACAAATGTTATACCGTCAATTTGCCACATGAACGGGTCGTGCTGATAAAACCCGATGCCGTCGCTTTTAACGATTTGATACGAGGATTTATCGGTTAACAGCATACCTATCATTGACTCTTCGGGAACAAATTTTGAAATTTTCGGAAGGGTAGAAAGATATTCTTCATCGTTTACAAAATCTTCCGTAAATCCGGGACTGTCAAAGCCGTAAATCTGTTTTATTTTCTTTTTGTTTTCTTTTTTACAGTAAACACTGGAATAAATTGCAAGGTTACCGCCCTTAGAATGACCTGTAATAATCACTTTTCCTCTAAGCTTCGGAATTACCTTGTCAACGTATGCAACTGAAATTTCCTGGGAGCTTACAGGATATCTGTAAAGCATATTGCAGTTTTCTTTCCAGCCGAGAATAGTAGCGTCTGTTCCTCTGAAAGAAATAACGTTTAAGTTACCGGGAAGAACAAATGCAACGGCTCCAAATTGCGTATCACTGTCCTTTTCGGCAATATCCTCATAAAACTTTGCCTTTATTTTGCCGTATCTTTTGGAATAGGCAATGGCATTAAAAAGCTTCATATTATTTTCAACAGTGCGGGGGAGAGTAAAAATGTTAGAAAATCCTTCGTGCTCCGCAATCTCGTGAAGATAAACGCCCTTTGACTCTGAGCGTGTGTCCTCAACTATTCCCGTATAATTCAGATATGAAAGCTGAGCAAAAATCAATGCGTCAACCTTATTAAAAGGGATTTCGTTAAAATCCTTGTTAGCGTTAAAAAGCGCATAATCAATAATACTGTACGACATTATATCACCCAAATTTAATATTGTTTTTGCATACATATTAAAGTATAATATAATTTCAAAAATTATAGCACGTTTAATTTTCTTCGTCAACTGAGTGAGAAACAGAAAAAAATAATCATTTTGTCCTTGACAATTGATTTTCACTGTGATAAAATACCAGTACCTCGAAAAGGAGGGCTTTATTTTTGTGCCCATTTTTGAGGTAGGCTAAATCGCTCAAAAAAATTGCGATGTATTAACGGAGGTGCCGAAAAAATGAGAGTAAAAATCACATTGGCTTGTACGGAGTGTAAACAGCGTAACTATGATACGATGAAAAACAAAAAGAACACTCCCGACAGAATGGAAATGAACAAGTATTGCAGATTCTGCAAGAAACACACTCTCCACAGAGAAACAAAGTAATCGGAGGTAACAAAAATGGCTGACAAAAAAGAAAATGCCGCTTCCGAAGTAAAGAAGAACAACAACAAAGCCGAAAAACCTGCTAAGGCAAAAAAGGGTAATCCCTTTAAAAAGGCTGGCAAGGCAATTAAGGAATTCTTCAAAAACTTCAAGGGCGAATGCAAAAAAATCACATGGCCTTCAGGTAAAACTGTTCTTAACAGTTCTCTTGTCGTTATCGCCGTAGTATTGATTGTCGGAGTTGTAATACTTGCTTTTGACACAGGAATTTCCAAAGCAATTGACGCACTTGTAAAGCTTGCAAGCGATCATAAGGCTAAGGAAGCAGCCGAAGCTGCAGCAAATATGATTTCCGCATTCTTTATTGGCTAACGGAGGGACAGGAATGGCAGGACTCTCCAGATGGTTTGTTGTTCATACCTATTCAGGCTATGAAAACAAGGTTGCAACAAACATAGAAAAGATTGTTGAAAACCGCAAGATGCACGACCTTATCTTCGAGGTAAACATTCCTATGGAAACCGTTACCGAGGTTAAGGACGAGCAGAAAAGAGAAGTTGAAAGAAAAGTTTTCCCCGGTTATGTAATGGTCAAGGTTGCCGTATTTGAAAATGAAGATACGGGCGAGCTTGAAATGACTGACGATACCTGGTACGTTATCCGTAACACACGCGGTGTTACAGGCTTTGTAGGCCCTGAAAGCAAGCCGATTCCGCTCACAGAGGAAGAGGTTTACGCTATGGGCGTTGAGAAAAAGGTTATCAAGATTGACTACGAGGTTGGCGACATGGTAACGATTATTGACGGCGCGTTTGAAGGCGTTGTCGGCGTTGTCCGTGAGCTTGACACGGAAGCAGGCTCTGTTTGCGTTGTAATTTCAATGCTCGGCCGCGAAACTCCCGTTGAGCTGGAGCTTGACCAGGTAGAGAAAACAGAACAAGAATAATTTGGTAATCAGCGTTAAATACGCTTTTTATGACGCTTCTTCGGAGCGTCGTGGGAGAAACGGCACGAGCTTCCGTTTCGCCATACCACGAATTTTGGAGGTGCTAAAATGGCTCAGAAAGTAATAGGCTTTATTAAGCTTCAAATCCCCGCCGGAAAAGCAACACCGGCACCGCCCGTAGGACCGGCTCTCGGTCAGCACGGCGTTAACATTATGGCGTTCACAAAGGAATTTAACGAGCGCACAAAGAACGACATGGGTCTTATTATCCCTGTTGTTATCACTGTTTATGCAGACCACACGTTTACGTTCGTAACAAAAACTCCCCCCGCAGCAGTTCTTATTAAAAAGGCTTGCGGAATTGAGAGTGGTTCGGGTGTTCCTAACAAGACAAAGGTAGCTACAATTACAAAAGAGCAGATTCAGAAGATCGCTGAGCAGAAGATGCCCGACCTTAACGCTGCTTCTATTGAATCAGCTATGAGTATGATTGCAGGTACTGCTCGTTCAATGGGCGTTACCGTAGTTGACTGATCTCCTTGTGGGAGGAAAATCAGATCCGATTAACCACTTTTTTGGAGGAATTGAATTATGAAACACGGAAAGAAATATGTTGAGAGCGCAAAGCTTATCGACAGAACAAAACTTTATGATACTGCTGAGGCACTCGACATTGCAGTCAAGACAGCAACAGCAAAATTTGATGAAACTGTAGAAGTTCACGTTCGTTTGGGTGTTGACTCACGTCACGCTGACCAGCAGGTTAGAGGCGCAGTTGTTCTTCCCAACGGCACAGGTAAAAAGGTTCGCGTTGCAGTATTTGCAAAGGGCGACAAAGTTGACGCAGCATTGGCAGCAGGCGCTGAATATGTTGGCGCAGAGGATTTGATGGAGAAGATTCAGGGCGGCTTTATGGACTTTGACGTTTGTATCGCTTCACCTGATATGATGGGTATTGTCGGCCGTCTCGGTAAGGTTCTCGGTCCCCGTGGCTTAATGCCGTCACCCAAAGCAGGCACGGTTACTCCTGATGTTGCAAAGGCTGTTACAGAAGCTAAAGCAGGTAAGATCGAGTACCGTCTTGACAAAACAAACATTATTCACTGCCCCATCGGTAAGGCTTCTTTCGGCACTGATAAGCTTAAAGAAAACCTTGACACACTTATGGACGCTATCGTTAAGGCAAAGCCTGCCGCAACAAAGGGTCAGTACATTAAATCATGCGCAGTTGCAACAACAATGGGCCCCGGTATTAAAATCAACCCGAACAAGTTTGTTGCTACCGCAGTAGCTGAATAATAAAAATATTGACAAACCTTTTACGGTGTGTTAATATAATATTCGCTTGCCGAAGACAGTAGGTGCAGTTTGCGTAAAGGTTTTACCCTGCCTGCCGAGGAAAAGAACTTGAATTTATATTAAAGTTTCAAACCTCTCTGTCTTTTTGCGGAGAGGTTTTTTATCTCATAAAGCAAGCGTAACTTTATTTTAGGAGGTGAATTCGTTTGCCAAGTGAGAAAGTTTTGGAAATCAAAAAGCAGCAGGTTGCAGCTCTTAAAGAGAGAATTGACGCTTCTGTTGCAGGTGTAGTTGTTGACTATAAGGGTATCAGCGTTGCTACCGACACTCAGCTTCGTAAGGAGCTTCGTGAAGCAGGTATTGAGTACACTGTTGTTAAGAACACACTTCTTAAACGTGCTATTGAGGATACAGCTCTTGACGGTATGTCATCTGTTCTTGAAGGCACAACCGCTATTGCTACCAGTAAGGAAGATCACGTAGCAGCAGCTCGCATTCTTCATAAGTATGCAGATGCAAAAGATTCAACCTTCAGCATCAAGACAGGTTATCTTGACGGTGAGGTTATCAGCCTTGAAATGATTGACAGTCTTGCAAAGCTTCCTTCAAGAGAGATTTTGCTTGCTACTGTTTGCAATGCATTCAATGCACCTATTGCCGCTTTCGCAAGAGCTATTCAAGCTATTGTTGACAAAGACGGCGAACCGGCTCCCGCAGCTGAATAATTTTAAAGTTTATTTCATTATTTAATTTTTTGGAGGTAAAATACCATGGCATCAGAGAAAATCGCAGCAATGATCGAAGAGATCAAAGCTCTTACAGTTCTTGAGCTTTCAGAGCTCGTACACGCAGTAGAAGACGAATTCGGCGTATCAGCAGCCGCAGCAGTTGCAGTAGCAGCTCCCGCAGCAGGCGCAGCAGCAGCTGAAGAAGAGAAGACAGAGTTCGACGTTGAACTTACAGAAGTTGGCGCTGAGAAGATTAAGGTTATTAAGGCTGTTCGTGAAATCACAGGTCTTGGCCTTGCAGAAGCAAAAGCTCTTGTTGACGGCGCTCCCGCAAAAATTAAGGAAGCAATGCCCAAGGACGACGCTGAAGCTGCAAAAGCAAAGCTCGAAGAAGTTGGCGCAAAAGTTACTCTTAAATAATTTAAGAAAAAAGTATGAAAAGGCATCTCGTATGAGATGCCTTTTTTCTTGTTGCAAGTTATCTTTAACTATGTTAAAATTGAAATATATATCAAAAGGAGCTTTTCCTATGTCAAAATACACTGAGCGTGCTGAATTGTTATTCAGAAGCGGATATAACTGTTCTCAGTCGGTTTTTTGCACGTTTGCAAACGAATTAGGGCTGACTGAGGCTCAGGCGGCGAGAATTTCAATAGGTCTCGGCGGCGGAGTAGGCAGAATGCGTGAAATTTGCGGTGCAATTTCAGGTGCTGCAATGGTGGTGGGGCTGGCAAGACCCGATTTTGACAAGGCGCAGGTTTATGAAACGGTCAGGGAAATAACGGCAGAGTTCAAAAAGACCCATAACTCCATAATCTGCAAAGATTTGTTAGGGCTTAAAGAGGTCGATTTTAATGAAGAACCGGAGCCGCGAACTCCTGAGTTTTATTTAAAAAGACCCTGCCTTAAAATAATTTGTGATGCAGTTTCTGCGGTTGAGAAGGTACTGTTTTCAAAGGAGTGTTACTGATATGGCAAAGGTTTACGCGTATTCCCGTGATGATAAAATAGTAATCGGCAACGATTATATTGAACGCAGATTTTCTGCCTTAAACGATAAGCTTCGCACGGAAGAAATAGTGAATAAGCGCATTGACGGCGGACTTTCTTTGAAGCTTTCAAGCTTTTCAGCCGAATTTTTTATCGGGTTTAAGGTTAAAGGTAAATTTCGCGACAAAACCGAATATTTATCTTCAAACGAATTGACCCTTGACAATATAAACATATTCAATAACAGAGTTGAGTTTATTTTTAAGCCCTATGCCTTTTCGGGAGCCCGAATAACCTTCGTGTTGAATTATGAGGTAAAAGACGGCAGTCCCTATATGTCAAAATATATTGAGATGATAGTGGACGAGCGTTATCAGGAAAACGTTGTAATCGACTGTATTGACTGCGAGCATTTGTGCTTTAACGAATGTAAAGCTCAGTGGTGCATAGGTGAGGTAGATAAAGCATATCTCAGCCCTTACCACAGTGCCTTAGGTCAGCCGTTTTATTTGAACGGTATGTTTTTTGCAAGCACTTTTCCCCTTGCCGATACTAACGTTTCAAATGAAACGGCATATATTCGCTATTTCAGCGGTAAACGCTTTGACAAATTGAATTTGAGCTGCGGAACGACCTTCCGCACTTGGAAAACCGTTTCAGGTTCGGCGGAAAGCACTGATTACGATACCGTTCGCCGTGAATTTCTTAACTTTGTGCGCTCAATATCAAGAAAAATTCAGCCGAGATTTCAGTATAACTCTTGGTATGACCATATGCTTGATATTACTGAAGAAAATATTGCAAAATCCTTTATTGAAGTAGAAGACGGACTTTCAAAAGCCTTAGTTCCAACCTTGGATTCTTATGTTGTTGACGACGGATTTTCCGATTATAATGGCGACTTTTGGAATTTTAATTCTAAATTTCCCAACGGATTTTCCAAAGTTTCCGCTTTGACTAAAAAGCTTTCTTCAAATTTCGGTATGTGGATAGGCCCCCGCGGTGGATACAATTCCCAGACAAGGTCCTTTGCCAAGAATATTGAAAAGGCAGGGAAAGGCGGATACAACAAGATTGCAGGGGATGTCTGCGTTGCCGATACAAGATATATAAAAAACATTTCCGATTATTTCATTGATATGATGAACCGTTACGATATAAACTATTGGAAATTAGACGGCTTTTTGCTTAAAGCCTGCCCGTCTAAAAATCACGGTCACATAACGGGCGGCTATAAAGATATGTACGAATACACGGAAATGTGGGAAAATTGGATTGATTTGTTCCGCAAAATGCGTATTCACCGTGAAACTGTCGGCAAAAATTTATGGATAAACCAAACAAGCTATTGCAATGCAAGTCCGTTTTTCCTTCAATGGACAGATTCCCTTTGGATTCAAAACAGTAATGACGTGGGCTTTCTTGAAAAAGCCAAAACGGGCGAAATGCTCTTGACCTCAGACGCCGATAGAATGCTTTCATACCGTGACAGTAAATATTACGACTTTTTTGTAAGACGGAAATATCAGTTTCCGCCCGAATATCTTTATAATCACGACCCGATTTACGGTAATACAGCAAAGGTGTCAATGACAGACAGCGAATACAGAAAATATCTGTTTATGATGTCAGCCCGCGGCAATTTTTTCTGGGAGCTGTATTATTCCTACAATATGCACTCAATGTCAAAATGGCGTATAAATGCGGATGTATTCCGATTTATAAAAAACAATGCCGAGCTTCTCAAAAATTCTGTTTTCATAGGCGCAGACCCCGAAACAGGGGGGATTTACGGCTTTAGCGCTTGGAACGGAACCGAGGGGATAGTTTCCCTTCGAAATCCGTCGTGCAAAGCGCAGGAATTTACCTTTACGCTTAATAAAAATATGGGTTGCGTTGAGTTTGCAGACGAAATGAAGCGCACTAATATTTACCCATACACCGCGCAATGTGACAGTGAAATTTACCGATACGGCGATTCACTTACCGTAAAGCTCCAGTCGGGCGAAGCGGTTTTAATGAAATTTACAGCATTAAAAGAAAAAACTCCCTCTTTGATTTACGGCAGATTTGACTCGGAAAACGAGCTTTTACTGTTCTTTGATGACAGAATTTATTTTACAGAAGATATGATTTCGTCCGATAAAGAAATTTTATCCGTTGATTTGCTTGAGGATTACAGCACCCTTAAAATATCCTTTGCGGAAAACGTTGCGAAAGTGTATGTTTCCTTTACCGTTATGAACGCTTTCGGCGACCAGACCAACGGGGATATAAACGCCGTGAATTATCCCGATTTAATTTGCAAAGAAAATATTATTCCTTCCGGGCGTGATTTCACCGTTTCCTTTTCTGTCGGGGACACTATTGACAATCCCTATCTCATAAAAACCGATGATTTGTCCCTAAAGCTTTATGACAGAGGGTTGTCGTTAAATCTTTGCGGAGAAAAATCCCGCTTTGAAACGAAAGTTTTGGCAGGGGACAGAATTACTCTTGTATGTGAGCCGAATGCTCTTATAAAGCTTTACAAAAATGCAGAACTTTTGGGCTCGCTTTACTGCAAGAATTATACAAACGAACTGTTTGGGCAAAAAATTGAATTTTCAGAAGATGTTTCAAACATTAAAATACTTGCAAAAGCCATAAAATATGACGAAACGGAGAGGTTAGTGTGAAAAATGTAAAAAGAAGGAGCGGTACCGTGCATAAAAGACAGTTTTTTAGCGGCATTTTGTGCGACTGCTGTATCGCATGGCGATTATTATGAGCAAATTAAATGAAAGACTGCTGGCAAAAACAGACGGTGTGGCAAATGAAAGCAATATAATAATTGAGAATAATGTCCGCATAACCGTTATCAGCGATATTTTAATAAGAATAGAAAAAGGCGACTTTACAGACCTTCCGTCACAGACCGTTTGGTACAGAAACAGCGAAAAGGTAGATTTTAAAACCGAAAAGCAGGGCAGTACCGTTAAAATTTCTACCGATAAAGCCTCTTTCTTCGTTAACACCTCAAGGGGAAAATTTCTTTATGCCGTGATTGACGGTCAAAAGCTAAAATACGACCGTGACCTTAATATGAAAGGCACAACCCGTACACTTGACCAAACCTTTGGCGCAGTTTCCCTTAAAGACGGAATTTTGTCACAAAACGGCGTAACGGTTATGGACGACAGTAAAACCCTTCTTTTGCAAAGTGACGGTAGCCTTATAAGGCGTAAAAAAGGCTCGTCGGACAAATATGTTTTTGCCTACGGAAAGGACAATGTAGGCTGTCTTAACGCATTTTATTCCATTACGGGTAAAGCCCCCCTTATTCCGAGATTTGCTTTGGGCAATTGGTGGAGCAGATACCGCGCCTACACTCAAAAGGAATATGAGGATTTAATGGACGAGTTTATCCGCCGTGATATTCCCCTTACCGTTGCAACGGTGGATATGGATTGGCATTGGGTAAACGTTGAAGAGAAATTCAATTATAACGGTGAAAAAGGCCTTATCTGGAAAGGCGGTTGGACAGGCTATAGCTGGAATACCGACCTTTTCCCCGATTATAAAGGCTTTCTTAAAGGGCTTCACGAAAGAAATCTTAAAGTAACCCTTAATTTGCACCCTGCGGACGGTGTGCGCCCCTTTGACGATATGTATTCCCAAATGTGCGAGGCAGTCGGCCAAAACGAAAAGGACCAAATGCCCGTTAAATTTGACCTTACGGACAACACCTTTATAAACGCTTATTTTGACGTTCTTCACCATCCGTATGAGGAGCAGGGCGTTGATTTTTGGTGGATAGATTGGCAGCAGGGCACAAAAAGCAAGAGCGCAGGGCTTGACCCCCTTTGGCTTCTTAATCATTACCATTATCTTGACAGCGGCAGAGACGGCAAAAGACCTCTTATTCTCTCACGCTATGCAGGGCTGGGGTCCCACCGTTACCCCTTGGGCTTTTCGGGGGATACCGCAATAAATTGGGCGGTGCTTGATTTTCAGCCATATTTTACCGCCAATGCGGCAAACTGCGGTTACACTTGGTGGAGCCACGATATCGGCGGGCATCATTTCGGCGCTCATGACGATGAGCTTTATATCCGATGGCTTCAGCTGGGCGTTTTTTCGCCGATTATCCGTCTGCATTCAACAAGCTCCGATTTGCTCGGCAAAGAGCCGTGGAATTTTTCGTGGGAAGCAGAGCATTTAGGCGTTGAATTTATGCGCCTTCGACACGCCTTAATTCCATATATCTATTCAATGAATTACCGCTCGTGGAACAGCGGCAGGGCCCTTTGCGAGCCTATGTATTATACATATCCAGAAAAGACAGACGCCTATTCCGTAAAAAATGAGTATATGTTCGGCTCGGAGCTCTTAGTGTGCCCGGTAACAACGAAATTAGATAAGCACACGAAAACTGCATTTACTGAAATTTGGCTGCCTGAGGGGCGCTGGACAAACATTTTTGACGGCAGAATTTACAAAGGCGGTCAAACCGTAACCGTGACAAGCCCTATCAACACAATTCCCGTTTTGGCACGGGAGGGGGCGGTTATCCCTAAAGCTTTGGACAGCGGAAACTCCTGGCAAAATCCCGAAAATCTGTCCTTTGACATTTACCGCGGAAACGGCGAATTTAAGCTTTATGAGGACGACGGCGAAACTTGTGATTACGAAAACGGCGATTACTCAATTACCGATATTCGTGTAACCGAAGATGAAAACACGCTTAAAATCAGCGTTTCAGGCGGTAAACAGATTTCTTCGATACCGAAAAAGCGTAATTATGTGTTTAAGCTAAAGGATATTGAAAAATTTGAAAGTGCCGAAATTTATTTAAACGGTATTCTTAATACCGACGCTGTTCAAGACAGCGAAATCCGCCTTTCAGACATTTCTGTTGAAGACAAAATTGAAATTACTGTTACGGGCTTTACCGCGAGGAAAAACAAAAGCGTGCGTGAAAGAGTTCTTGACTGCTTTATAAAATACAACGGAAACAATACTAAAAAAGGCGCAATATATAAAGCGTTTAAAACGGACGATGTGAACACTCTCCGCCGTAACGCGCAAAGAATAGGCAAAAAGTCGTTAAGACTTTCACTCCTCGAGGCAATAGATGCTTTAGAGTAATTTAGATTTTAGAGATTAGTTGTTAGTGATTAGTAGGGGACGATGCCCACATCGTCCCGAAATCCGTGTAGTTTTTAGAGAATGGTTATTAGCAGTTAGTTCCGCTCCCTCTTAGAGGGAGCTGTCGCAAAGCGACTGAGGGAGTTGTTAGTAAGTTTTCTGTTAAGTCCCTCAAAAACATAGTCGCACTATTCGCTTGGATCGCTTCATATTGCTCCTTGTTTTTTCACCTCAGAACCTCGCCTGTTTCTGCCACCGGCAGCGGCTCGTTTTTCACCCCTCCGTCAAAACTTCGTTTTGCCACCTCCCTCGGTGAGGGAGGGTAAAGTCGGTTATCTTGTAGGGGAGGGCTTCCACGCCCTCCCGTTAGTTACTGATATATTTGAACTTTTTTCGGGCGAGCGTGGAAACTCGCCCCTACATGAAAAAACAATGAATTAAGGAACAAATATCTGCATATTGATTTTCAAAGTGACATTCAAAGTGACATTCAAAGTG
>JAFLUN010000044.1 GCA_022508785.1 Oscillospiraceae bacterium | reverse complement strand
GAGTCTATCAAAAAATCAATCACGTGAAGTTCGTAAGGCTTCGTTAGAAGAGAGAGCATAGCATTGCATAAGCCCTCCATAAGCTCTTTTTCCTCTATGGTAAATGTAGGCGACATCTTCTTAATAACCGCAATTTTCATCAGCCGTTTAAATAATCCAAAGAGTTTCACAAAAAAATTCAGCATGTATATAAACAACATATCAATAAAAACACCAGTGAAATTATAAATGACAAATCCGAGATTCACATTATTTGTAAATCCCGGATTTCTTTAGGTTTTTACAGCTACTCGTTTAGACTGATTCTAATATCATTACGGTCGTGAATTTATATACACATCAATTTCTATTGCATCAAACGCATCAACAACTCCGTCTTTGTTTACATCACCGGCGTTGAGCTGTGCTTTAGTAAAACTCCGTCTGCACATTACATAGCATCTTACCATTGCATAGTCACTTGAATCAATTATTCCGTCAAAATTTACATCTCCGAGTAAAGGAATATACGTAGTATCTTTAACCATTTTTGCCGCAATACCGTATGCAGAGGCATTTCTGCCTTTCTCAGTCACATTATAGCTTTCAATTTTTTGAGGAGCGAACGCATCAAATCTGTCGATTTGATCTTTATTACTGTAATCGTAAAGTCCGTCAGTACCGTCCGCACACCATGCGGCATTGTCGTAATTTTCTTCACCTGTCCATTCGGACGGGTCGCTTAAGCCTACTTTATAAATTACGCCGCCTCTTTGAGAAACGACTGTAATGTCATCGCCCATAACATCTGCCGTATTACCGAAAATGCGTGCGTCGTTACCGATTTCCAATTCCTGCGTTCCTGCGCCAAACATATACAGTCCGCCGCCTGCTTCGGATATTTTATTCTCGGTTATAGTACCGCCTTTTACCGTAATATTTCTTCCCGAAACAGCGCCGTTTTTCGCAGTATTATTACTTATAACACCGCCGTTTATGATAAGCTGTGACGCTGAATCACCCGACATAGCGACAGCACCGCCGTTGCCTGTAACGTTATTATCCTTAATGTTACCTCCGTCTATTGTCAGTGAATCGTTAACAGTAGAACCGCTGAAATAGATACCGCCTCCGCTGGTGCCAGACAGGGTGACAGCTTTACCTGTTCCCCCTGTTATAGTTCCTGTTTTTTCATCACTGCTGTCCGTGATTGTCACATGTAAACCGTATTTTGCACCGCCGAGTCCACCTGATTCAAACCACAGTACGGGGGCATTTTCTTTTCCCGTTACAGTATGACCGTTCAAATCAACCGTCAAATTGTAATCATAGTCAACACTGCTTCTTATCCAAACGTCTCTTATAGATTCGGTAACATCTTTAAGCAAGGTTACTGTTTGAGGTTCATGGTTGCCCATAGTTATGCTTGCATGTGCGGCATCAATAGCCGATTGCAACGTTGGATATGTCTGCTTAGTACTTTCAAGGCGAGCGACCGCCGCTCCCACAGCATACGGGCGAATAATCGGTGCAGAAAGGATTTCCTCCACTCCCTCATACACGCTGTGAATTTCATTTTGCGAAGATTGCTCTGCATAAGATACGGGGAGATTACCTGTATTTTCATCCGAAAGCAGGTTCTGAGATGAATAAGCACTCAATTTTTCTTCTGTTTCTTCGGTGTTGTTTACATTGTTACCGTACTGATACAAAGCTGTCGCATACCAAACATTTTCATCAAATTCAGTATTAGACATAACCCTCACTGTCTCCGGATCAATGAGCCGTACCTTCGCCTTTTCCCCTTTTGCACGACTGGAAAGCACCAGGTATCCGGACTCCTCGTCATACCACATAGACGCGGAAATTCCCTGTGTTATATTGGAAACGCCTTTCAGGTTGACGCCCGGCACCACGCCGAGAAATTCATATTTGAACGGGCTGCTCGGGTATGTAATGCGATACAGAGCACCGTTTTCCAACAGAACATAATAACGGGAACCAAATAAGCTTTCTTCGTCATCTTCCATATACGCTATAGTTACCGCAGGCGACCCGAAATCCAGCCGGTTAGACAAAGGTGCCCTCAATGTTCTGCTATACGTTCCAACCCATGAGTTTTTATCGTTGTAGATACCCGCCACCTCATAAAAGCTGGCGCTATTTTTCGGAACTTGGGCAGCATCCGACCATGCAAAATCCAGATAAGAGAGCATCATCATCTGCTCCACGGAGTAGGTTTCCGGATCCACGGTATATATAAAATAGCCGTCATGAACGTAGAGCTTTCCTTTTGAAAGTCCTCCGGCATAGAATGAATAAGATTCAGATATAGGATGTTTATCGTATAGTTTTTCAGGAGAAGCAACGTCAAAACTTGCAACATACCCGGATCTATCCTTGTCATAAACCAATGACGACATTTGAATAGACGGAATATCTTCAACATTTATCTCGCAGGTGTCTTTTACATTCGGATTTGACACGGCGCTGACCGTTACCGTTGCCTTACCGACTCCCACTGCCGTCACAATTCCGTTCTTTACCGTGACAACTTTTTCATTTGAGGTCGTCCATTCGATTTTTTTATCTTTTGCCGTCCACGGAGTTATGAGAGGACTTAAATCTTCCACTCCCGTGACAAACATATCAAGCTGCTGCGGCAAAATGTCTAAAGACTTTATTTGTTCGGTCTCGTCAAGTGTGGTATCGTCGTCC
The DNA here is from genome assembly GCA_022508785.1 of Oscillospiraceae bacterium. GTDB lineage: Bacteria > Bacillota > Clostridia > Oscillospirales > Acutalibacteraceae > Fimenecus. The sequence goes on along the minus strand of JAFLUN010000044.1, from coordinate 11,607 downwards.
TCTGTCGGCACCGCAAACAGTCCTCGCACAGCGTAAGTCAGATTATTGGAAGCGCTCGTGACAGACTTGGTTCTAGGATCAATGCGAAGCAAGCGATTATTTTTATAAGAAGTATTATCGTAATAGGATTCAGCCAGATAGAGAACATTCTCTTCCCGATCGTAAGTCATTGAGCCAAACCTATCGTGAATTGATACACCTGAAAGTTTTTCTCCGGTCAGGGTCAGATTTTTGTCCGTAATATCTGTGATGCTCCATTGCAGGAACAAAGAATCATTTGTATTATAATAGGATATGCCATAGAAATTGCCGTCTCTGTCAATTGCCATGGCGGTGATTTTTCCTTCCGCACCGGTGCGGTTGGAAATGGTAATCTCAGCAAGTTCTTCGGCATTTCCGTTTTTCGGATCAATGCTCCACAAGGTATTTTCATTCGTAAGAGCATAGAGCAAATGATCTTTTACATTGTACGAAAGGGCATATACGGAATGCAGACGGAAGCGCTCCAAATCCACAAGCTCGGTCAAGTCGTCGATCTCGTTCACGGGAGAGGTATAAAGCTTGCTTCCGATCACCTGATAGATATATCCGTCCGCATATGCGGCGGCGGTGACGGTATCTCCGCCGTGATACGCCACGGGCTCCATATTGAAACTCAAGCTACCTTGTGTATTTGACGTATTGATCACTGTCCATGCCTTTTTATATAGGTCTTTATCATCATGGATATAACCGCCCAGCTTTCCTTCAAAGGAAGGATAATCATCGCCGTAATGGAAGTACTCTGTAGCAGAGTTTGCCGCATAGTCGCCCACAAACACAACGCAGGTAGGGCCGATATTGGCATCTTTCAAGTCAAAGGTATATTTTATCTCTTCACCCTTTTCTCCATTTGGTACACAGCTTCCGTATACAACATTGCCGCTGCGGTCGGTAATGCTCATATAGGCGATGTAATTATTATCTTTCGCCGTAACGGTGAGATTTCCGTTATCCTCTTTTTCTACACTAATAATTTCTGGCGCGGTATCATCTACCGTAAGCTTGGCAGCTAACAGAGTAGCGCCTTTGCCAAGCTTTTTGTTTTCAATCAAAGACTTCAGCTCATCAGCGCTAATGTTACCGTCGGTCTCATAATACTCCGGCACCGCCACCACATTTACGTTGAATACGTTATCTTCTTTCAGATCCATAGAAGCAGGTGTACGGCTAAAGGGAATGATGACGCTGGTGGTCCGCCAAGAGCCTTTGTAATTCGATGCTGCCTCAACCTGATATCTGACATTGCCCATGCCGATCCACTTACCCTCATCGTCAGTCAGGTAAACGGCGGCCGCCGCCGCGCTGCGAATCAAGATTGTGGAATATCCGGAAATAGTGTCAGTGCTGCGAATAGCGACGCGATCGGCAGGAAATTCTTCCTCAAGAGTATATGGGTTTCCCGTGTAGATCCGGCTTTCATCGGTTTCGGAATTCACAATGCTGAAATAGTTGGCATAGAGACTATTTCCGGAAGAAGAATACGAAAAAACGTAAGACATGGTGTCGTCGCCGTAAAGCCAGTCCACATAGCTTGCGTGGTCATACATGGAGGGGTCACCCCAGTCTCCGTAGAAACCGATAAGGGGAATGGAATATTCCACATCCCGTGCACCTTCTTCGTCCGCAACTCCTGTGATAAAGGTGTAACCCTCCACATAAGCGCCGTTCGGATAAGAAGCGTCCAGTATTTTCTTTTGGTCATCCGTTAATTTGATTTTGACGCTTACCTTTACCGATTCATAGGCTTCCACTGTAAAGGCACCGTCGGCGTTCACTGCTGTGCCGTCCACGGTATAGGTAACATCGGCTTTCAGAGGAGTCGTCAGTTTATCTAAAAGGTCAGCTTCTTTCCCGTTGGAAAGGGTCTGATCTTTTTTCAAGTCTTGGGTGAACAGCTCGGTGGAAAGTGTGTAAGAATTCTTCTTACCGCTGAAGTTCTCAATGGTAAAATCATAGCTGTATTCGCCGGTTTTCTCTCTGTCGTCGCCAAATTCCGCCTTGACCTTTCCGTCGGCGTACTGCGGAGTCGCTTCTTTATCCATAAGGATAAGCGCCTGAGCGTTTAAAGCGTGATCGATATCGGCAAGTCCCGAGCCCTGCTGGAAGACAGGGTAATAGTATTTGCTTTCCGTATCCTTAAACGGAACGGAAGTGGACATCAGCAGGTTTTGGATCAAAAAGCGCGCACTGCGGTCTGCCGAGGCAAATTTTAAATCCCTGACATACTGTGCAAGCACTGCGGACATGCCGGCTACCTGAGGACCTGCCATGGAAGTACCGGAGAAGCTGACATAAGCCTGACCGCCCAGAGGACGACCGTTCACCGAAAGAATATTTCCGCCGGGAGCGACAATGTCCGGAGCAAGAGAAAGATTTCCCGGAACGCCGAAGGAGCTGAAAAAGCTCATGGTATAATATTCGCTTTTTTCATCGGTCAAACCCGAATTTACGGTCATTTTTCCTTTGTAATATACCGTGCCGTCGCTACCTTGAACCGTTTCTGCGGCTTGCTTTAAAAATGCACCGTCCGCTTTGGTTACCGTAATCACAGGAGCGCTGTAATTGTAACCGTCAAGAACAGGATCCAGCGTGCCCTCTTCATTATTTACAATGATGACTGCGACCGCACCCGCTTCTGCCGCATACTCGGCTATTTTCGCAAGCTGAGTTGTCCCGTCTCGCCGACAAACGGCAATATTACCTTTCACTGCTTTACGGATATCGTCAGTCATATCCCCATCGGCAAAAACGCCGTCGGGAAGATATACATAGGTCTGTTCACCGGGAACGGAAGAAAGAGAACCGGCGTCTGTCTGAACAGCATGATAGAAAATCCATTGACCGTTAACGGTGAAATACGGCTGTACGGTGTTGCTGTTATCCACAGAACCAACAGAAAGAGTTGTACTGAACGAACCGGGACTGCCGAGAGTGTTAAAGTTTACGTCCTCTGATAAGATATAACCGTTAAACTTGCAGTAATCGGCCCACGTGCCGTTATTGCCTGCCGATGCAACGCAAACCATACCGCTGTTTACGAGGTTTTCCATAATGTCGGTATAAACATTGGGACGGTTAAATCCGGAGACAAGGCTTCCGAGAGAAAGGTTAACACTGTCAGCACCCAAAATGATAGCATCCTCAATTGCGACCATATAGGTAGATTCGTAAGCACCGCCGGATTTGTCGAATACCCTCAGGGTCAAAATCTGGGCGTCAGGCGCAATACCGCATACCCCTACCTCTTCTGCCGCATAGAGATACTCTCCATCGTTTTCATTGGAAGGAACGTATGTATTTGCAGCGGCGATACCTGCCACATGGGAACCGTGTTCCATATCCTTAGGGGTCTGACCTTCGTGATGGTTTACATCGGTGCCCGGCTCAGCGTAGTTATAGGCAAACGGCAACTTGCTGCTATAATAAAGTCTATTTACGTCTATAGCTTTATTGGCGATATTCAGCTCCGGCAATACGCCCTCGATCGTTGCCTCGGTCATCAGATCCAAATCATCAATATGAATAAGACCCTTTTCCTCAAGTTGGTGCAAAGAATATTCAAATGCACCATCGTCAAAGGAGCGATGGTCGGTGTCAATTCCGGTGTCAATAATGGCAACACGGCTGCCGGCTCCTGTAAACCCTGCGGAGTGAGCAAGGGACGACCCGGACATGGCGGAGGAACCGACCATTGCAGGGGCAACGGTTTCGGCGGTATCCATAATATCAAGGTAGACGCGTTCTTCCACAAATACGTCCACGACCCCGTTCATATCCTTGATCTTGTCGATTTGTCCATATTCCACATTGGCGGAAATAATATTGGCAAGCAGCGTAAGATTCCATACGACGTCGAGCTCTTCTCCGTCAAGAGCATAAGTTTCTATATTATCGACCACAAGGTCCTGAATCTGCTCCAGTCTGTGCCGATATTCCATTGCATCCTTATTTGCCGCAATACCGTCAATCGCGTATGGAACAGCGATTGTAGGCGCATCTTCCAAAACAATGGAAACACGGACTGTTTCATCGTCAGTATAGCTTTCTTCTAATAATTCATAGGTGTCGCCGCCGTCAAAATCCAAAGCGGAAAATCCCGGAATTACCATTCCGAAAAGCATTATAACGGTTAACAGCAACGCTGAAAAACGTAAGCGAAATTTCTTTTTATACATACCGTATCTCCTTCATAATAATCGCTGTTTTAATTTGATATTTAGAAAAAATAAATTATATATTATTGTATCATGCGTCGGTATAAAATTCAAGTTGAACAATTAAAATACAGTTGTAAAAATCTGTATAAATAAAAAAACAGGTACAGCACAATAATTTGACAAACCAAAGGCAAAATGATATAATTTCACAAAAGAGGTAATTATTATGATTAGTTTAAACAACACCAAAACTAATACTTTTGTTCAGACACTCATGCAAAAAGCTTGGGTTAATTTTTGTTATGTTCAAAGGTAGTTAGATTGATTATTACATATATAACTAAACTGCTGACGGACATAGTTCATCAGCAGTTTTTTATTTGGGAGGATATTATTATGCTTTACAACAAAAAGATTGACAACGGAAAAGGCTTTGACTGGGGTCTTACAAGCTCCGATTATGCAAAATTCAGAGATATTTACCCGACGGAGCTTTACGACAGACTGCGTGCAATGGGTGTTGCCGCCGACAATTCAAGCTGGCTTGATTTAGGAACAGGTACGGGAATCTTGCCGCAGAATTTATATAATGAAAAAGCAAAAATTACTGCAGTTGATATTACCGAAGAGCAAATCAATTACGCACGCCTTAAAGCAGAAGAGAACGGCTGGAATATAAATTATTTGGTTTCTCCTGCTGAAAGTACAGGTTTGCCCGATAACAGCTTTGACTGCATTACTGCGGCGCAGTGCTTTTGGTACTTCGAGCGTGAAAGAATAATTTCCGAAATCAGAAGAATGTTAAAACCCGGCGGAAAGTTCATAAAAGTATATCTGGCATATACCTTAGATGACGAGATAGCAAAAACAAGTCATGAGCTTGTAAAAAAGATGAACAAGAACTGGACCCCCGGTGCGAGCGGAGCAAAAGATATGTTTGACGATTTGTTCCCGAACAGGGAAACGGAATCGTTTTATTGCGACCTGCCTTTCACCCGTGAAAGCTGGCACGGAAGAATGTGTGCTTGCAGAGGAACGCTTGCATCTATGGATGAAAAATCATTTGCAAAGTGGAATAAAAAGCACATAAAGTTCCTTGAAACTTATCCCGAAGAATTTTCTATCAGACATAAACTGTATATCAGCAGTTTTACAGTTGAATAAATACACAAGTGTTTCACGAACAGTTCAAATCTATAAATATTATAGCTTTTTCCGTTTATTTCTAAATTATAAAAATACTGGACAGTGCTTGAAAAAATTGAAAATCTAAGGTAAAATTAAATATTATAAAACTTATATAATAACCTTTGAGTGAGGCTGAGAAAATTTGAAGAGAAAGATATATCTTGCTTTTTGCTTTGTGTTCGGAATAATGTTTATAGTTTCAGCTGTGGGTGTCGGTGTTACGCTGAACAGATACCGTCAATCCACAAAAACTTATGACGACTTACAATATCATTATATTATGCAAAATGAACCTGAGCAAGCGACGAACAGTGAGGCAGAGCAAAATATACCTATCAGTGTGGATTTCCCTTCTCTTATGCAGGAAAACAGCGATATTATAGGCTGGCTCTATTGCGAGAATACGCCAATCAACTACCCTGTGGTGCAATCTAATGACAACGATTATTATCTTCGCCGCGATCTGCACGGTAATTACCTTTACAGCGGAACGCTGTTTGCAGATTTCCGCTGTCCGGCTGTTGGCACAGGTCAAAACTTTATTATCTACGGACACTTTATGAAAAACGCTATGATGTTCGGTACGTTAGAAAAATATAAGGATCAAAGCTACTATGACGAGCATCCTGTTCTGTATTATTTAACGCCTGACAAGAATTATATGATAGAATTGTTTGCAAGCTTCGTTACCGATGCCGATTCCGATATTTATAGCCCTGAGTTCGGCGATACTGATAAATTTGAGGCAGTTTTGCAAAATATAAAGGATAATTCGACCTTTGTATCTGACGTTTCTGTTACCGGAGACGATCACATCGTTATGCTTTCAACCTGTTCTCATGACTTTAACAATGCAAGATATGTTGTATTCGGTAAGTTAACCTGTCTGTCCGACCCGAACTGACGGGTTATTTTATATCATAAAAGCAAGGCAGAAAAGTCACTGAACGCTGTGATACAATGTCTATGAGATTTCGGTTATATTTCGTGTGATTATTATACAAAAAGGCGCAAATTTCATTATATAAAAATGTAATTTGCACCAAAATATGCAATTTTTGCGAAAACATTTGCATTTTTAGATTTTTTGTGATATATTGTATTGTGAGTAAATTGGTTCATTGTAACTATGGGGAGATGATTGGGTAATGTCACAGTCACAGAAGGGAAATTCAACTGCTAATCACAAAATTCTGACTGTAATAGGCATACTTTTATGTGTGATTCTTATACCGATTCTTATTATAAACATAACTTTAATCGTAAAAAGCTATACTAATAAAAATGAAGTGCCGAAAATCGGCGGTTATTGCCCGCTTATCGTCCTGACCGGTTCAATGGAGCCGAATATTAAAACCGGAGATTTGATTATTGTAAAACAAATCAGCGGAAGCGATGTAAAAGCTAAAGACGTAATTGCCTTTTTCGACCCTGACGGAAACGGAACAAGCATCCTTACACATAGAGTTAACGAGGTGTATGAAGAAAACGGAACGCTCTATTTCAGAACCCAGGGTGATGCCAACAATGCAGAGGACCGTTCCCCTGTTTCAGAGGATAAGCTTGTGGGTATTTACCAATTCCGTATTGCCGGAGCAGGAAATGTAGCAATGTTCATGCAAACGACCGCAGGTTTGATAGTTTGTGTGGTTGTACCGCTTATCCTGCTTATAGCATGGGATCTTGTACGACGCAAACGCTATGAAAAGAAAAATCAGCAGGATACCGATGCCCTTCTTGCTGAGCTTGAGGCTCTTAAAGCAGCTAAAGCGGCAGAGCAGAATAAAGAGGATTCTCAATAAACAACGCTATTCTTCCCCCGGAAGCCACACGGGGTTGAATATATAAATTCTCCCGAGGGGCTTTCCCTAATGGGGGAGGAATTAAACAGCCGAAAGGCATATATTTTGAAAGGAGTAAAAACTCATGAAAAAGAACAAAATGATGAGAATTGCAAGCGTACTTTTAGTTGCTGTTCTTCTCACAACAAGTATCATCAGCGGCACGTTCGCAAAGTATGTAACAACAAGCTCAGTTACAAACAGTGCTACTGTTGCAAAGTTCGGCGTTACAGTTTCTGCTAGTGGTGATCTCTTCAAAGATACCTATACTACAGATGCTACCGATGTTACAGGCGACACTGACGGTATTAGTGTTAAATCTTCATCTAAGGTTGTTGCACCCGGTACAAAGAACGAAACCGGTCTTACACTTTCAGTTACAGGCACACCTGAGGTTGACGTTCAGCTTACAGTTGCTGTTACTGCCGGTTACAAGGAAGTTTTCTTAAAGGCTAAAAACGGTTTGCCTGATTTGACTACAAGTACTACAGGTGCCACTTTCGATCTTGCGGCTGACTATTATCCTGTTAAGTTCACACTTAAGCAGACAAAAGACAGCACCACTACTACATTGGTAACCGCAGGTAAGCTTTCAGAGGTTGTAACTAAATTAGGAGAACTTTCAAAGCACGTTAATGCAGGTACTGACCTTGCTAACGAAATCGGTACTCTTACCCTTACTTGGGAATGGGCATTCGATGGTGGTAACGACAAGGCAGACACTCTCCTTGGTGATCTTGCAGCTAACGCAAACGCTGCTGAACTTACTGCAGATACTGATTATAGCTTGAACACTAACCTTGAAGTTTCTATCACAGTAACTCAGGTTGACTAATTAAACGAATTAACGGTTTACTTAGTTAATTAAACTACTTAACTGAATACTGCGCAGCTGCCTGTGGCTGCGGCTGCGCAGGTCTTCGGTATTTTCGACAGCCCGAGAAATATTGTTTTATCGAGTTTTCGAAAACACCGAATAAATTTGAAACTCAAATACTTAAAGGATAAGGAGGACATTGGAATGAAGCTTGACAGCAATACAAAAAAGGCAACAGGCAGCATCTTGGGTATGATCCTTCTTTTGCTTTTGGTAGAAGCTGTTTCCCTGTCTCTGCTTTTCAGCAGAGTGATGGTATATTCCGCGTCGGAATTTGAACACGTTCACTCTTTGATAGAAATAAATCAAGCCGGTTCGAATTCCACTTCCGGCGAGTTAATCTCTTCCGCCGGAAATACAGCACCGTCAGGGCAATCTGCTGAAAAGCATCCGGAGTTCCATATGGAAGCCGAAGAAGAAATTTTTAAATTATCTTATGATGAAACGGGAAAAGTCACCGTAACAGGCGCAAAAGGTAATGAAGATAAGCTGATTGCCCCCGGAACATCAAATCTCTATCAGTTTACACTGCAAAATCCCAGCGACATTGCGCTTGATTACACACTCACTATGGAAGCATACGTTACAGGAACAGACCTTTGGATTCCTGTCAATGTTCGTGTATGGGATTATACAAACAAGTATCTTTTAGGTTCTTCTGACAGTATGGTTGACGTACTGGAGCTGAACACTGTAAATGAAAGTGCAGAGCTTGGAGCGGGCAGATACGCCGTTTACACATTAGAGTGGGAATGGCCATTTGAGCGCGGAGACGATGAATATGACACTATGCTCGGCAACCTGGCTGTAGATGATGACCTTGTGTTGCATATCAATATTAACACTGTTGCCGAATATGACGAAGAGCCCGAAAATCCGAACTCAGGGCTTATCAAACCGCCGAACACGGGAGACGATTCACAGCTTGTGCTTCTTTGCCTGCTTTGTGTAGGTTCGTTTGCAGGATTTTGCGGTATGATATTTGCAGTCATTAAATCTGACCGTAAAAAGAAACAGGCTGAAGAAAAATGAGTAAAAGCAGAAGAAAACTACAAAGCATTGGTAGATTTATCATTCTAATTATTATTAGTTTGAGCTTAGGAATAAAGCTTTACAGCTGGAATGCTAAAACGCTGGCAGGCAATGCAATGCCAATGCCCTTCGGATGGGGCGCTTCTGTAGTGCTTTCCGGCAGTATGGAGCCGGCTTTGTCCGTAGACGATCTTGTTATTGTTCGTGAGCAAAACAGCTATAATCAAAACGATATTGTTGTTTATCAAGACGGCAATTCTCTTATAATTCACAGAATAATATCAATTGACGGTAATGAAGCAGTCACTAAAGGTGATGCCAATAATATTGCCGACAATCCTATTAAGGTATCCGATATTAAAGGAAAGGCAATATCTCATATTCCTGTTGCAGGATCAGTTGTACGATTTTTGAAGTCCCCTGTTGGATTTGTAATTATTATTATTGCCGCAATAGCACTTTTGGAATTGCCCTATCTGCGTGAACGCAAAAAGATTGAGGAAAATAAAGAAAGAATTAAAGAAGAAATAAGACTGTTAAAAGGCGAATAGCTTTAAAATATTATTTTTGAAAGGTGGTGTCGGCCGTGAATAGAAATAAAAATATAAGAAAATCACAGGTATCTGTTCACAATACCATTTTCTGGGCAACTGGCATCATTCTTATACTGACTATGCTGTCCATATGGCTTGTAAGCGGACTGTTTGCAAAATATGTCATTTCAGGTCACAAAATAGATTCCGCCGCAGTGGCGAAAACAGGAATCGGAACAATGGAGCTTTTGGAGCACGAGGCAAAGCTCGATAACGGCATATATGTGCTTGATGAAAAAAAAGAGGTTACTAAGAATACGTATAACAGAGTTATTCCCGGTGTGGATATTGCCAAGGATCCTTTTGTTCGTTTGAAACTTCAAGATGCCGAGGTGGACTACGAACTGTATATAAAGGTAACAGAGAAAGATTTTCCGACCTATCAGCCTACTTCCGAATCCGAACCTGTTAAGACGGTCACTTACTCAGTAATTACAAAAGAAATAGCTGAAGCAGAAGGAATAGATTACTATTGGATTTTGCAAGAAGACCTTTCAAAAGAAAGCAAAGGCATTTATGTTTATAAATATAGCGAAGTTCTCCAACCGGGAACGACTTACGATGACATCTATATTTTGAAAGAGAATATGCTCTATGTCAGCGAGCATTACGTTGGCAATTCAACAGACTTTACGCTTACATTCAGCGCATGGCTTGTGCAGGTAGGCACAAATTAAAAGTTGTAAGCGCGAAAATTGGGTGAGAGAAACGCAATTATGAAAAGCACTAAAACCAAAAAATACCCGTATATAACTGAATATTTGCGTCGTTTTCTATTGATTATTTTGTGTCTGAGTATGATTGCCTCATTATTTGACGGCATCATTTTATTCTCAGCCCGTGCCTCCGACGCGAGTACAGACCGAGAAAAGACCAAGGCGCGCCTTATGAAGCAGATTCAGTATGAGGGTTGGGATCCTTATTCTGAGGACATGACCGTTGAAGAGTTTTTCGCATTGATGGAACTGTTTGACGAAGGAAAACTCCCTCTTAACCAAGTGTCTACTTACTCTTTAATCAACACCTTGGCGGCAAACGAAGATTCCTATATTCCGCGTACAAAATTCTTGTTTGCAGGGCTCAGTAAGTATGCACCCCGTGAGGGCTCGAGTGATAGTGCTGCTCCGCTTGAATATAACAATACTAACGGTGCAGAAGATGAACCTGATAACTATCCCGCCGGTCTTGACCCGTATAACGCAGGCTATATGCGCCCTCCCAAGACAACTTGGGACGGTATAGAGATAACAGATAAAAAGACCAACCGTGTGGTTCTCGTATCGGAGGGTATAAACGACAATAACGTGTCTGTTGCAGGAGATGTAAATCAGGACCTGTTTGCGAAATACACGGGTTACTATGTAAAGCAGGTAACGATCGACGGTGCAAACATCAATGTCTTAGGTATGATTGACCTTGGCGACAGATGCATTTACTACTATCTTTCAGCTGAGGAACAAAATACACAGGTAAGTACTACAACTCTGCCCGATGAAGCGAAATTCATTGTTGAATACGTTCCCGTTGAGCATACGGTTAACTATGTGGTTAAAATGGACGGCAGTGACGAACCTATTACCTACAATATGCCTGAAAATGTTGTATTTTACGGCTCCAACAGCCCTACAACACTCAGCTGGGTAGACAGTATCTTCAGCACTTCCCGTCCGCATAGAACCACTGACGGCGCATATTCCTTTGACGTATTCGTGCCGTACGGTTATGAGCTTCAAATATTCATTAGCATCGATATGACTGTTGATATACCGTACAAGTCAAAGCAACCCAAGAAAAATTCCTTCCATGTGGATATAGACCACACCTCAAAGAAGGAGGATGTAAAGGCTGCTTGGCTCAAAGCATATTCTGATTATTTG
>JAFLUN010000043.1 GCA_022508785.1 Oscillospiraceae bacterium | reverse complement strand
TTTTGCGCCATAAGCTCTGAGTGGGAGCCCGACTCAATAATACTGCCGTTTTCCATAACGTAAATTTTATCTGCAACAACGGTTGTTGAAAGCCTGTGTGAAATAAAAATAACCGTTTTGTGCTCTGCCGCCGTGAGCATTGCCTGATTGAGCTTGTATTCGGCAATGGGGTCAAGGTTTGCCGAGGGCTCGTCAAGAATAACATAGGGGCAGTTTTTATAAAACGCCCTTGCAATGGCTATTTTCTGCGCCTCGCCCCCTGAGAGCATAACGCCTTCATCGTCAAACTCACGCAAAAGCTCTGTATCCGTTCCGTTTTTGAGCTTTTTTGAAAATCCGCTGTGGGAAAGAGCTTTGAGCACCTCTTTGCTGTCAGGGTTTACATCGAGAGCAACATTTTCCCCAACAGAGCAGGCAAAGGTCTGAAAGTCCTGAAAAACTGCCGCAAATCTGTCACGGTGAGAGGAAACCGTTACATCCTTAATATTTTCACCGTCAATAAGAATACTTCCCTCTGTTACGTCATAAAGTCTTAAAAGAAGGTTTGTCAAAGTGGTCTTGCCTGCGCCGTTGTAACCGACAAGAGCAATTTTTTCATAGGGCTTAATTTCAAGATTTATGTTATTAAGCGTAGGCTTGTCATTTCCCGGGTATGTGAACGACATATTTTTGATTGAAATCGTTTTAGGCTCCGTAATTTTTGCCGTATTTTTTCCGTCTTTGATTTTAAAGTCGCTTTTGAGGAAGCCTCTGTACTTTTCAATCATTTTTGCTCTTTCAGAGAAGGCGGCGCTTGCCCATACCGTCAGGAAATTAAGGGACATTGCTATTGAATATGCGCCGTTAAAGGTTGCGACAAAATCCCCGGGTGAAAGTGTCTTTTTCACGCACACGCAGTATCCCAAATATAAGGGCAATACAAACATAAAGCCGAGTGCCTGAACGCCAACCTGCTGAACCGCATAGCAGGACGCTATTTTCTTCCAATATTTTTTCTGATTTGCAATAACATCGTCTGCGGCGTCGTTGTAACGCTCCATAAGAAGCGGGCGGATGTTGTTCATTCGCACCTCTTTTGCGTAGTCCTGCAAGTAGAAAATCCGCTGAAAATAGTCGCTCCTGCGGTGAAACTTCGTATTGTCTACTCTTCTGCCCATTTGAAGCTGACCGATTTTAGTGCTCAGCGGCATAAAAATAAAAATAGACGCAAAAATTATTAACAGGCAAACGGGGTCAATAACAAATATTACCGATGCAATTGCCGCAAGAGAAACTACGTTTGCAATGTAATTTTGCACCATGCCCAAAAGACCTTGTATGTTTTCCGATGACGATTCAATGGTAAGAATGAAATTGTTGTAAAAATCGGGGTCATCGTAATTTTGAAGGTCAAGGCTGTGGGCTTTTTCATAAAGGGTGGAGTTTAGCCTGTAATAAAGCCTCTCCCGTGCCATATTCCAATAAAATTCTCTGTAAAGAATATTCGCAACGTTGGTAACAACAATAATTACGGCAATAATCGTTACCGCACGGTAAACGTTGCTTATATCGTGTCCGCCGCTTACCGCATCTACTATGTATTTAATTCCCACAACGGAAATGAGCCTTGACGGAAGATTTCGCATAATGCCCGAAGTTATATCGCCGATAACAAGCCCGGGGGAAAGCTTGAACATAAGCCCCACAAAATACATAATATTTGCAAAAATCGAATGCTCCGTTTCTCTCTTTTTCTTTTTAAGTTTAATCAATTTCTTCGCCCTCCTCTCGCTTGTAAGCTGAGGCCTGCAACTTGAACATTTCGCTATACTTTCCGCCGCTCTCCAAAAGAATTTTGTGCGTGCCGCTTTCAATTATCTGTCCGTTTTCAATAACGATAACCCTGTCTGAAAGCACGGCAGAGGAAAGCCTGTGGGAAATGTAAATTACAGTCTTTTCTTTCGTTGCTTTTATAAGATTTTCATACATTTTGTATTCTGCTATGGGGTCGAGCGCCGACGAAGGCTCGTCAAGTATTGCAATTTCATAATCGCTTGCAAACAACCTTGCGGTTGAAACCTTTTGATTTTCACCGCCTGAAAGCCCTGCGCCGTCCTCGTCAAATTCTCTTGTAAGAACGGTATCTCCGCCATTCGGCAAGGATTCAACTTTATCCCATACGCCTGCCGCAACAAGTGCATTTTTAGCTTTTTCTTTATCCTCTTCACTGCACTCACGGCACATAACGTTTTCAAACACGGATACTGCAAAGTTCTTGTAATCCTGAAAAACAGTAGCAAATGCTTGTCTTAAAGAATCCACGGTGTATTCCTTAACGTTAACTCCGTTGTAAAGAATTTCGCCGTCGGTCACGTCATAAAATCTTAAAATCAGTTTAACAAGTGTGGATTTGCCTGCACCGTTCACGCCGACAACGGCAACTGTTTCCCCTTTTTCGATTTTAAACGACATATTTTCAATAGAATTTTTCGCAGCACTCGGATAGCAGAATGTAACGTTTTTAAATTCAAGGCTTTGAAATTCATCTGCGGTCTTTGTTCCGTCCTTTATCTCCGTTTCATATTCAAAAAATTCACGCAAATTCTGGAAATACAAGGACATTTGAATAAGGTCGTTAAAGCCTTCCTGAATATACCACAACATTCCTTTAAATGAACCGATAGCCGAAATAACAACGGAAAAGCCCGAAACCGTCAGCGCTTTTTTGCTCACAAACTGCCAGCCTGCATACACATACGTACCTATCACGGGTATAAAATCCGAGCAAACGGTGCTTGCCATACTGTAAAGGAATAATTTAGGTCCGTAATTCTTCAAAATTTCGATATTAGCTTTTATTGCACCGTCAAAACGCTTCATCATAACAGCGAAAATATTTGACGTTCTCATATCCTTTGAAAAATCCTTTAAGAAAACCGTCCTTTGAACATACGCTTTTGTGCGGTTGTTGGTTGTCATTTCAAGGTCGCGCTTATAAACCGCCTTGCTTTTTAGCGTTTCAATAATAAACACAAACACCGTAGGCGCCAAAAACAGTAAATATATAGGATTTACCGATATAACCGTGCCGACTACAAGCAAAAATGATATTATTCCGCCGATTATTACGGCAACGTCCCAGCACACAATGTCAAAATAGCCCGATGACATAACAGCGGTTGCCCTTTGGTATTTGTCGTAAAATTCAGGGTTTTCGTACTGACCGACGTCAAGCTCGGCAGCCTTTTTGAACACCATATTGTTAAGCACTTTAAGTACGTTTTTTGTAGACACCTGCCTTACGTATGCTGCTCCCCAGGTTGAAACCTTTGTAAATGCCGCAACTGCGAAAAATATCAGCAAGGTACGGGAATATGCCGAAAAATCGGCACCCGAGTCAATTATTGAAAGCAGTACCTTTAAGAACAGAACGCTTTGAATAAAATCCTCAAACACATTGTCAATTATGTCACTGCAGAGATAGCTTAAAAGCAGTCTTTTGTCCGCTTTCCACACAAGCCTTACGGCATATACAACGTTTTTTAAAACGGGGATTTTCTCTCCCTCGGGGAGTTTTATTCTCTCAAATCTCATTTTCTCTCTTCACCTCTCTGAGGTGAAGAGAGTCGAACACAATATGCCGAAAATCCAATATTACGGCGTATTTTCACTTTTGCGACCTTGTCGGGCGTCAGCCCGACTGCTGTCTTAAAAGCAAAAATCCATCCGCACTCTCTGTCTTTTCGGTGCGAAGCAGTTTAAAATGAGCAGATTTTTTTCTAAATAAGGCACAAAAGCGAAGGCATACTGTCGTATGTCAAGCTTTTTAACGCAGTTCAGGGGGAAATATGCCATTTTAAACCATATCGGGTTCGTCTCTCTTCACCTCTAAAAAAAAGCACCGACGAAGCCTCAACCTCGACGGTGCTGAAAAATCCCAAATATAACCTTTATTTAAAAATAAGGCTAAATCGCAAGTATGGGAACTCTCTTCCTTTCGGGGCAGAATAAAATATTCTCTTTATCCATAGGTTCAAGTACAAATAAATCGACATTATAATCAAAATAATAATCGGTTCTAACTGAATTAGTCATTTTTTCTGCCTCCTTTTCTGTAATTTGTTACGTAACAGACTTAAGAATAACACAGTGAACACCGTTTGTCAATGAAAAATACAACAAAATTTTCCAAGCTACGCGTGAGATGTCAAAACTGTTGTATGAAACATATTATAGACCACATATTAACTAAAGTCAATAGTTAATTTGTGAACTATGATATATTTCTGCTGAACAAGGGATTTAAGCAGAAAGGGAGTTAAAATATGGAGTATTATCAAAGATTAAGGGACCTTAGGGAAGACAAGGACTTAAAGCAAAGCGACATTGCGGAAATTTTGCAAACAACCCAAACCTACTATTCGCAATATGAGCTTAACAAAAGACCTTTGCCCATACGCCACTTAATCACGCTTTGCTCTTTTTACAACGTTTCGGCAGACTATATTTTAGGCTTTACCAACGATAAAAAGGAATTGCCGAAAAAATAATCACCTTTCATTCTCCTGCTATTGACAAACCAAAAGTGTGGGTGTATCATTTTATCAGCAGTTAAGTTAGTTATAGATAACTTTTTATAAAAATAACGGTAACGGAGAAGTTTTATGACACTTAAAGATTTAAAAATCGGCGAAAGTGCAGAAATTATTGCTGTGGGCGGAGAAGGCTCTCTTCGCCAGCATCTTCTTGATATGGGCATTATTCCCGGGGCAACGGTCACTCTTATGAAATACGCCCCCATGGGTGACCCTATGGAACTTTATATTCACGGCTACGAGCTGACGCTGCGCCTTGCGGACGCCGCAAAAATTGAAATTTGCGAAGTGACAGACGAAAACTGCAAAAAACAGCGCCCGGCAAAACGGCAATTTGTCCGTGAGCACCCCGGTTTTGGCGAAAACGGCAAATATCACGTTAAAGCAGACGAAAATCCCCTTCCAAAAAATAAAACCCTTACATTTGCCCTTGCAGGCAACCAAAATTGCGGTAAAACGACCCTTTTCAATCAGCTTACGGGCGCAAATCAGCACGTGGGCAATTTCCCAGGTGTTACCGTTGACAGAAAAGACGGCCCTATTAAAAACCACCCCGAAACACTCGTTACGGATTTACCCGGAATTTATTCTCTTTCACCTTACACCAGCGAAGAGATCGTTTCCCGTGAATTTATATTAAAAGAAAAGCCGACGGGCATAATAAATATTGTTGACGCAACGAACATTGAGCGAAATCTCTATCTAACTCTTCAGCTTATGGAGCTTGACGTGCCCATAGTCCTTGCCCTTAATATGATGGACGAGGTTCGCGGCAACGGCGGCGTGGTTGACCTTAACACTATGGAGGATTTGCTGGGAATCCCCGTTGTAGCAATTTCGGCTTCCAAAAACGAAGGCGTTGACGAGCTTGTGCGCCATGCGGTACATATTGCAAAATACCAGGAGCGCCCCGGGCGAACGGATTTTTGTGACAAGGACGAAAACGGCGGCGCAGTTCACAGGTGTTTGCACAGCATTATGCACCTTATTGAAGACCATGCCCAAAATGCAGATATTCCCGTGCGTTTTGCCGCAAGCAAGCTTGTTGAAGGGGACGAAATCGTTCTTAACGCCTTAAAGCTTTCGCAGAATGAAAAGGAAATGCTTGAACACATTATTCTTCAAATGGAAGAAGAACGAGGGCTTGACCGTTCCGCCGCAATAGCGGATATGCGTTTTTCATTTATCGGAAAGCTTTGCGACAGTGCAGTTATAAAACCTAAAGAAAGCAAGGAGCACAAACGAAGCAGGAGAATTGACAAAATTCTTACAGGCAAATACACCGCTATTCCCTCATTTATTCTCATTATGGCGGCGGTTTTCTTCCTGACCTTCAACGTTATCGGCTCTTTTTTGCAAGGTCTTCTTGAAATAGGCATTGATAAGCTTACAGAGCTTATGGATATGGCTCTTCGTTCGGCAAATATAAGCGAAATTCTGCGTTCCCTTGTAATTGACGGCGTTTTCGGCGGAGTGGGCTCGGTTTTAAGCTTTATTCCCATAATCGTTATTCTGTTTTTCTTCCTTTCCATGCTTGAAGACAGCGGATATATGGCGCGTGTTGCATTTGTTATGGATAAACTGCTTAGAAAAATCGGTCTTTCGGGCAGAAGCATTGTTCCAATGCTCATAGGCTTCGGCTGCACGGTTCCGGGTGTTATGGCAAGCAGAACTCTGCCCTCTGAGCGTGACAGAAAAATGACGGTTATGCTCACACCCTTTATGAGCTGTACCGCAAAAATTCCCATTTACGGCTTTTTTGCAAACGCCTTTTTCCCAAAATACAGCGGTCTTATCACCGTCGGTCTTTATTTCCTGGGCATTGTAACGGGAATTATCGTAGCTCTTATTTCAAAAAATACTGCCTTTAAGGGTGAAGCCGTTCCTTTCGTTATGGAGCTTCCCAACTACCGCCTCCCGGGCGCTAAAAATGTTGCAAGACTTCTTTGGGATAAAGCAAAGGACTTTTTACAGCGTGCATTTACGGTAATTTTCCTTGCGACAATAGTCGTTTGGTTCTTGCAGTCCTTCGATTTCAAGCTGACATATCTCGGCAGCGACACAGATACGAGTATTCTCTCTGTTATTGCAGGCTATATTGCTCCGATTTTCAAGCCCATAGGTCTCGGCGACTGGCGAATTGTAACGGCGCTCATAACCGGATTTATGGCAAAGGAAAGTGTTGTCTCCACTCTTGAAATACTGGTGCCCAATATCACCGCCGTTATTACACCGCTGTCCGCCGCGTCAATGCTCGTTTTCTCACTCCTTTACACGCCCTGCGTTGCGGCTATTGCATCAATTCGCCGTGAGCTCGGAGTTAAATGGGCAGGGGGAGTTGTTGTTCTTCAATGCACTGTGGCTTGGGTTTGCGCATTTATTGTAAGAACGGTTTTAGCTTGTTTAGGTATTTAATTTGGAAGGCTAAAAAATATGAATATTCAAAGTATAATTTTGCTTGCGGTTTTGCTCTGTGTGATTATAATTGCACTCGTTTTCGTAATACGCCACAAAAGCATTTCAAAATGCAGCGGTTGCACGGGCGACTGCTCACAATGTCACTTAAATTTTCCATATAATAAGAAATAAATAATTTAAAAGTTTTCGTCCGACTTTTTCAAAAGTCGGCGGGGTCGAGGGGCAGAGCCCTCGTCGCAGTCCGCAGACTGCGAAACCCATTTGCCTAAACGAGCGCAGGAGGGGGAGAAAAACAGTCCGGTGGACTGTTTTTCGGGGGAACCCTCGCCGGGGGTTCCCCA
This sequence comes from Oscillospiraceae bacterium, assembly GCA_022508785.1. GTDB lineage: Bacteria > Bacillota > Clostridia > Oscillospirales > Acutalibacteraceae > Fimenecus. The sequence continues at coordinate 7,068 of JAFLUN010000043.1, read as the reverse complement.
TAAGTTCTCATAAAACTCATAAAAAACGGGCAGGCGTGGAAACCTGCCTCTACAAAAACTCTTCGCTTAACAGCAGGAATCCCCCTGCTGTTATTTTAATTCCTTTAAAAGCTTTTCTTTCATTTTTTCAAGTTCTGTTTCGCTTGGTCTGTTAGAATCTTTATACATCTCATTAAGCGGATACCACCAAATCGGTCCTTTTTCGTTATATCCGTGTCCTTCTAAATCCCCGTCTCTTCGCGGATTTAAGTGCCAATGTAAATGCCCGTCGCCCATTCCCAGAAGCTCATAATTCATTTTGTCACACGGGAACGCTCTTTCAACTGCCGCCGCAACATCCGCCATTTCCGACAAAAATTTGTTACGGAAAGAAATTTCGAGCTGACTGAGTTCTGTTTTATGCTCTTTGCATAAGAAAAGAGTGTATCCGTAAAAATGCTGATAATCGCCTATTACAACATAGCCCGTTTCAAGCTCCTTTACAAAATAGGGATTTGTTCCGTTTTTAATCATTTCAATTCTTTCGCATATCAGGCACATTTTCATTTCTCCTAATCAAGTTTATAAAAAAGGCACACTCAATTTTACTTGAATGTGCCTTACTTTTATTTAAGAATTAACCGTGGTTATGAGGTTTACCGTTAAAACGGCGGGGTTTTCTGTCTCTTCTCGGCTCGTCGTCAATATCGTTTTCAGGAGTAAGACCTTTAACTTCTATGAGCGCATCACGGCGTGAAAGATTAAGTCTGCCCTGGTCGTCTATTTCAAGAACCTTAACAAGCACGCTGTCGCCAACGTTTACAACATCTTCAACCTTGTCAACACGCTTAACGTCAAGACGGCTTATGTGAACAAGACCTTCTTTGCCGGGGGCAATTTCAACGAATGCGCCGAAGCTCATAAGACGGGTTACAACGCCGTTGTAGATAGTTCCAGGCTCTGGATCCTTTGCAATGGTGTCAACAATCATTATTGCTCTCTTTGCTTTTTCAAGGTCAAGAGCAGAAACAAATACGTTACCCTCTTCGGAAATGTCAATCTTACATTCACATTCAGCCTGAATCTTCTGAATAACCTTGCCCTGCTTACCGATAACATCACCGATTTTTTCAGGGTCAATCTTTGTTGTAAGCATCTTGGGAGCCCATTTTGAAAGCTCTGCTCTCGGCTCGGAAATTACGGGAAGCATAATCTCATCAAGAATGTAATCTCTTGCCTTATGTGTCTTTGCAAATGCTTCCTTAATAATTTCGGGAGTAAGACCGTGAACCTTTAAGTCCATCTGAATTGCGGTAATACCCTTCTTTGTACCTGCAACCTTAAAGTCCATATCGCCGTAAAAGTCTTCAAGGCCCTGAATGTCAACCATTGTCATAAAGTCGCCGTAAACGCCTTCGTCACCTGTAATAAGACCGCAGGAAATACCTGCAACGGGGGCTTTAATGGGAACGCCTGCCGCCATAAGAGCCAACGTGCTGCCGCAGATTGAGCCCTGTGAGGTTGAACCGTTTGAAGAAAGAACCTCAGATACAACACGGATTGTATATGGAAATTCTTCAATTGACGGAATAACGGGAATAAGAGCCTTTTCAGCAAGGGCGCCGTGGCCTATCTCACGTCTGCCGGGGCCTCTTGAAGGCTTTGTTTCGCCAACTGAATATGACGGGAAATTGTAATGGTGAATATATCTCTTTTCCTTCTGCTCGTCAAGACCGTCAAGCATCTGTGCGTCGCTTGTGGGTCCCAAGGTTGCTACTGAGAGAACCTGAGTTTGACCGCGGGTGAACATACCTGAACCGTGGGCACGGGCAAGAAGGTCAATTTCAGCGTTAAGGGGACGGATTTCATCAATTCCTCTGCCGTCAACACGCTTGTGCTCGTCCTTAAGCCAAGAACGGACAACGTGCTTTTGAACGAGATACATAATCTCGTCGATTTTGCCCTCATTGCCTTCAAACTGTTCGTCGTATTTCTCGTGAACTGCCGCATAAATGGGAAGAAGCGCTTCGTCACGAACAAGCTTGTCGTCAGTGTCAAGAGCTTTCTTTACGTCTTCAATGCAGAAATCTTCAATTTCTTTGAAAATAACGGGGTCGGGGTCGCTTGATTCATAAGCGAACTTCGGCTTGCCGATTTCATCAACAATACCCTGAATGAATTTAACTATTTTCTTGTTTTCCTCATGACCTGCCATAATGCAGTCAAACATAAGGTCGTCGTCAATTTCGTTACCGCCTGCTTCTATCATGGCAACAAGGTCGGCAGTAGATGCAACTGTCAAATTAAGGTCAGTCTTTGCTCTCTGCTCGAGCGTGGGGTTGATAACGATTTCGCCGTCAACAAGACCGACATTCACGCCGGAAATGGGGCCGTCCCACGGAATGTCTGAAATTGCGATAGCCGTTGAAACACCTATCATAGATGCGATTTCAGGACTGCAGTCCGGGTCAACTGACATAACGGTAGCAACAACTGAGCAGTCATTGCGCAAATCCTTGGGGAAAAGGGGGCGAATGGGTCTGTCAATGCAGCGTGATGTAAGAGTTGCTTTTTCGCTTGCCTTTCCCTCACGGCGACCGAATGAACCGGGGATTTTACCTACCGAATACATCTTCTCCTCATAGTCCACTGACAGAGGGAAGAAATCAACGCCCTCACGGGGCTTTGCTGAAGCAGTTACCGTGCAAAGCACGTTAGTTTCGCCGTAGCGAACCATAACGGCGGCATTTGCAAGGCCTGCCATTTTGCCGGTTTCAACAGAAAGCTTTCTGCCGGCAAGTTCGGTTTCCCAAACCTTAAAGTTTTTGAAAAACATAGTTTTTTACCTTCCTTTTTATATTTTTCAAGGCAAAAATCTCGTTTTAGCAATAAACGGAATGTTTGAAATTCAAGCACTCTGCTTACCGCTAAACCCAGGGAAATTTGCCTTAAAAACTCTGCGTTAAAAAGCAATTTAAGGCAAACAGCGAAAAACTGTTTGCCTTAATGCAGTCTTATTTACGAAGACCGAGTCTTGCAATGATTGAACGGTATCTCTCAATATCAACCTTCTGAAGATATGCTAAGAGATTACGTCTGTGACCAACCATTTTAAGAAGTCCTCTTCTTGAGTGGTGGTCTTTTTTGTTGGCCTTAAGATGCTCGTTAAGGTCGTTAATTCTCTTTGTGAGAACTGCGATCTGAACCTCAGGAGAGCCTGTGTCGCCTTCGTGAGTAGCATACTCTTTCATTATGGCCTGCTTTTCTTCTTTTGTCATTGTTTTCACCTCATTTAAAATATTTTTCATTCTTCAAATGCCCCAGCGCAAAGCAGGTGAATACCCGTTTTGGGTTCAGTCAATGCTCCGAGCACACAGAAGCAAATGCTATTTTAACACAGGCAAATAAATTTTGCAAGTATTTTTTTATTTATCTGCGCATTTATATATTAAGTAAAAAAAGCTGCGTTATTCTAATTTAATATTGTATTTGTTTTTTGTGATTCGTTTACGCCTGTATCCTTCTCAAAATATGCGTTACAAATTTGAGCAACATAATCGGGTATTCCTGCGGATTTTGCATTTTCAATGGAAACTGCAATTGCTATTTGCGGATTGTCCGCAGGGGCGTAAGCTATCATAAAACCGTTTGTATATTCAACTGTTACTCCGTCTACTTTCTTTTTTATCTGAGCGGTACCCGTTTTACAAGCTACTTCGTAAGGCAAAGCTCTGAATGAAGCGTAGCTGTTGCCTAAAGCGACCATTCCTTTTTTTACTGCGGCTTTTGATGAATCCGAAATGTTGACCTTGCTTATAATTTCAGGTTCCGCTTCATAAACCGTTTGCGAATAATCCGCTGATTTTACAGATTTCACAAAGTGAGCCTTATATTTTGTGCCGCCGTTGGCAAGTGTCGCAACATAAGCCGCCAATTGTATGGGAGTAAAAAGGTTATCCGACTGACCGATCGCCGCCTGAACCACGTCACCCGGGTACCAAACTCCCCCTGCGGCTTTCCGCTCTTCGGGCCCTGCAATAACACCCACAGCCTCAGTTAACTCAACACCCGTTTTCTGACCGAGACCGAAGGAAGAGAAATAATCCCCCATCTTGCTGATTCCAAGCAGCCTGCCTACCTCATAAAAATAGTTGTTACACGAGTTTTTAATAGCCGTGTCAACCGTTTGCGGAGTGCTTGCGTGACCGTTGTTGTTAAAGCACTGGAAAGGGTCTCCCGGAAAAAATGTGTAATATTTGTTGCACGGAAGCGGAGTTTCCGGCTCGACTATGCCCTCTTCAAGCCCTGCAACCGCAACGGCAGGCTTTACCGTTGAACCGGGGGCATAAGTGCTCCTCAATGCCCTGTTCCATAGGGGAGCGGATTCGTCAGTATTAAGAGCTACCACATTTTGCTTATATGTTGAAAGGTCGTAAGACGGGTATGTGGCACACGCAAGAACCGAAAAATCGTGAATGTCCAACACCACAATGCTTCCTGCGGTTGCCGCCGTCTCTTTATCTTTAAAGCTTTCAATTCTTGAGGACAGAATATTCTGCACATCTTTTTGAAATTTTGAATCAAAGGTAAGAATTACATTGTTTCCGTTTTCGGGCTCTGTTGTGACATAGCGTGTTTTCGAGCCGTCGGCATTTGTAACCGTTGTCATTACGCCGTTTTTGCCTCGAAGCTCCGATTCCATTGCGTTTTCAATGCCGAATTTACCGATTTTGTCTGTAATCGCATAAGAACGCAGTTTTAAATCTGTTTTTTCCTCTTCGCTCAAAGTTTCATCTTTTATTTTTTCGTTATATTGCGCCGTAACCGATTTATATTCGTTAGCGTCAAGAAAATCATAGTATCCGACAATATGCGGAGCTACCGTTCCGTCGTAATATTCACGGGAGATGTCGATTTTCACCTCAACACCTCGGTAAAATCTGCTTTGCTCTTTTAAAATAAGGACGATTTCTTCGGGCACGTTTTCAGAAAACATAAAAGGATTAGCTTTTGAAAAATCCGCCTTTCTCATTGAAAAATAAACTGAAGCTATCTTTGCAGCCTCTTCTTTTGAGAAATTTTCAAGGGAATAATACTCCGCCAGCGCATCAAAGCAGTTTTGCGCCGTTGCATAAACGTTAAGATTTAAGTAATCCTTTGAAATTAAATACGCCTTATCGGCAGACGAGTTTTCTTTAAACACAAATTCACCGCCTACCAATTCTATCGGTAAGCTGCCCATAAATTCCTGCCCGTTACTTTCAAAAAGCCTTACGAGCGATGAAACAATTTCATTTCTTTCCTCTTTTAAGGATTCTTTCGGAAAATAAGACGCGTCAAAATAAACCGTATTTGACGAAGAATTATAAACTAACGGTATTCCGTTAACGTCAAGAATTTCGCCTCGGACTGCTGAGATTTTGGAGGTAGTTGATGAAAGCTTAAACTTTTTTGAAGCATATTTTTCTTTTTCGACAATCTGCACCTTGAACAAATCAATGCAAAAAACCGAAACGAATAACACTACTGCTAAAATAACAGACAATGACCTTATTTTAAGATTGTATTTCATCTTCCGTCCTCCTTTCAAAAAATCAATATTCTATATACGCTATGGGGAATTTGCGGTTTACTCTCCTTATAATCAGATACCAAAATGGGGTAAGAATTACAGAATACACCGCCATTGGCAAGTAATATCTAAAGAAAATTAAAACGCTCCCCGGGATTCCCCTTGACGTTATAAAGAAAATCACATAGGTTGCAAAATAAAAACAGGTTACGAGTGTGTTTATCCACAAATAAGTTAATACGTTGTTTCTCAAAAATACGCGCAAAAACACACCGCAAAAAGCGCACGCCGCCATTAAAAACAAAGCGTTGTAGCCGTCTGCCGCAACCGTTACGGTGTCCCAAAGCGCCCCTGCAAAAAGCCCTAACGCCGCGCCCACAATTTCGCCCTCATACATGGCAATACAAACCGCCGCAGAGATAAGCAAGGCAGGTCTAACTCCGAAAACGGCAGGAAAAATCCGCAAAGAGTTTTGAAACAGATGCGCCGCCAAAAGTATCAGAATGTAGACCGCATATTTTTTTAATTTTGTTTTATTCACTGAGGTCATTATTTTACTCCAAATGAGGTTATTACAAAGCAGTTGCTTATATCCTTTGAATCAACGGCAGGCTCTAAAACCGCATTGGCAGAAACGTCCGTTTTGCTTTGCTCAACCGTTTCAACCGTGCCGATTATAAGGTCCTTCGGGAAAATTCCGCCCGTGCCTGACGTGCAAACAATTCCGCCCTTTGAAACAGAGGTGTTTTTATCAAGCCCTGAAAGAGAACAAATTCCTTTAAGCGACTGGTCTGCGCTTGAAGAAACATAACCCACCTCACCCGTGCGGATTTCGTATGCCGCAATGCTGACACTGGGGTCAGTCACCGTTCTGACAACGCAGGACGTGGGGTTTACCTCTGTTACAACGCCGATAAGATATGTACTGTAAATTACGGCGTCGTTAACCTTTATTCCGTCGGACGAGCCTTTGTTTAATGTAAATGAACTGAAAACGTCCGCTGAATCTCTGCCTATAACCGAGCAATAAACCCATTCATAATCGGGATTTTGCTCACGCACGTCTAAAAATTGCTCATAGGATTCAAGCTGTTTTTTCGTTTTTTCGTAATCTACCAAATCCGCTCTGTACTCTGCAACCTCTGCTTCCAGCTCCTCAACCCGTTTGCGGTACGATTCGGAAGATACAAACCCGCCCGTAAGGTCGCCCGCCTTTTCCGAAAGGTAAGAGGCGGCTCTTTGAAGGGGCGCGGTAATAACGCTTACCGCTTTTGTAACGGGGGAAGAGGCAGAACCCGAAACTGCAGCAAAAACCGTTGCCGCAACAAGAATTATTGCAGCGACTAATAAAACTTTAAATGTTGTTCCTTTAAAAAAGTTACTCAATATTCTTCCTCCGTTGTTTTAATGAGAGTTTTTTGCTTATATCAATTTATTAGATGACCTTTTCTTTTATGGTATGTATTCCCCTCCCTCTAACGAGGGAGGTGGCAAAACGAAGTTTTGACGGAGGGAGT
>JAFLUN010000042.1:11665-15389 GCA_022508785.1 Oscillospiraceae bacterium | reverse complement strand
CGGCGATAATATGCGTGAGGTTGCCGTAACTGAGGGCGATAAGGTTGAGGTTCAGAGCAAATTGGGCTGGCAGGTAAACACCTGGGCGGTAGGTGACCTCGTTAAAGAAATGAGCAACGTTACAGAGGCTGAAATTGACGCTCTTGTTGAAGTTTATAAGGAAAATTATGATATTGCAACAGATAATTTGGGTGCAATTCGCTATCAGGCAAAAGAAGAAATCGCTATAAAGAAAATGCTTGACAGAGAGAATTGCAAGGCATTTTCAAACACTTTCCAGGATTTATACGGAATGGAACAGCTTCCCGGACTTGCCTCTCAGCACTTAATGGCGCAAGGCTACGGCTACGGCGGCGAAGGCGACTGGAAGGTTGCCGCTATGACAGCTATTATCAAGGCTATGGGTGAGGGCAAAACAGGCGGCACAAGCTTTATGGAAGATTACACGTATCACCTTGATGAAAATAATAAGCTGAGCCTCGGCGCTCATATGCTGGAGGTTTGTCCGTCACTCGCATCTGACAGACCGAGAATTGAAACTCATCACCTTGGAATTGGTATGAACGAAAAAGACCCTGCAAGACTTGTTTTCGAGGGCAGAGAGGGCAAGGCAATCGTAGTAAGCCTTATTGATATGGGCGGCAGACTTCGCCTTATTTGTCAGGACATTGAGTGCGTTAAGCCTATAATGGAAATGCCTAATCTTCCCGTTGCCCGTGTAATGTGGAAGGCTGAACCGTCACTTGAAACGGGACTTGAATGCTGGATAACCGCAGGCGGCGCTCACCATACGGTTCTCACTCACGATGTAACTGCCGAGCAGATGCGTGACTGGGCAAAGATGATGGACGTCGAGTTTGTTCATATTGATAAGAACACCACTCAGGAAAGCCTTGAAAAAGAGCTTTTCTTTGCAGATATTGCCTGGAAGCTAAAGTGAGGAGTAAACTATGCTTGAACAGTTAAAACAGCAGGTTTTTGAAGCAAATCTTCTTTTACCAAAACACGGACTTGTAACGTTTACTTGGGGCAACGTTTCGGGCGTTGACCGTGAAAAGGGCTTAATGGTAATTAAGCCCTCAGGCGTTGAATATGAAACAATGAAATGCGACGATATGGTAGTGGTTGACCTGAAAACAGGCAAAAAGGTTGAGGGTGATTTAAATCCGTCGTCAGATACGGATACGCACGTTGCTCTTTATAATGCTTTTCCGAATATAAAGGGAATTGTTCACACTCATTCGCGCTGGGCGACCGTATTCGCTCAGTCGGGGAGAGGAATACCTGCTCTCGGAACTACTCACGGCGATTATTTTTACGGTGAAATTCCCTGCACCCGTAAAATGACGGCGGAAGAAATCGGCGGAAAATACGAGCTTGAAACGGGAAACGTTATTATAGAAACCTTCAAGGACAAAAATCCCGACGATATCCCTTCGGTTCTTGTTCACAGCCACGGCCCGTTTTGCTGGGGTACTGACCCTTTAAACGCAGTTCATAATGCAGTTGTTCTTGAAGAGCTTGCATTTATGGCTTGGCATAATTTGATGATGAATCCCGATATTCCCCCAATGCAGCAGGAGCTGCTCGACAAGCATTATCTTCGTAAGCACGGCGCAAACGCTTATTACGGGCAGAAAAAATAAGGGAGTACAAACTTATGGGCGACTTTTTAACTTGGCTTGAAGATATAATTAACACCATTGCCGTGTCAATTTTCTTTTTATTACCTTTTTGGGTGCCCATAGTCATACCTTTTATATTCTTTATTGTGAATTTGGTTCGTTTTTTGAAAACACCCGAAGAGGACACTAAAAGAAGAAAGAAACTTCGCAAAGCGTTTATCATTCCGTTAATTCTCACCATAATCTTTGCCGTAATGTTTATAATACTGCTCATTTCATTTATTACAAACGATGTAGATAATATGTGAGAAATGATAAGTAAGTTTTATGCATATTACTTCGTAAGCATTTATTACGGGCAGAAAAAATAAAGGAGTAAAACCGTATGGGTGATTTTTCAACTCGGTTCGGCGATATAATGCAAGATATAATGTATACTATTGTGGGGTTGATTTTCGGTTTTGGACCTTTTGTTGTACCCGTATTAGTACCGTTTATATTCTTTATTGTGAATTTGGTTCGTTTTTTAAAAACACCTGAAGATGATATAGAAAACAGGAAAAAATTTCGTAAATCGTTTATCATTTCTCTAATTCTCACTCTGCTTTTTGCAGCAATATGCGCATACTTGATTCATTGGTTTTCAGATGCTATAGATAATATGTGAGGTGTGGTAAGTAATTTGCAAACGCTTATTACGGACAGAAAAAATAATGGTGGTACGACATTATGGGTGACTTTTTAACTTCAATTGAAAATATAATAAGCATAATTTCAATGATAATTGTCGGTTCGGCGCCCATAACAGTTCCGTTAATATTCTTTATTGTGTATTTTGTACGCTTTTTAAAAACACCTGAAGAGGACACCGAAAAAAGAAAAAAATACCGTAAAGCGTTTATCATTCCATTGATTATTATAGCGGTCTTTGCGGCATTGATTATATTTCTTTTTTTTGCATTTGCGTTTGCTTTTGCTAATATGTGAGGTGCGGTAAATATGAGCGATAAACTTTTCAGTAAAATTATAGCCATAATTTTGGTGCTCGGTATTATCAGCACCGTTGCTTTGGCAGGGTACACGGTATATTTGCGTGAAAATGCGTCAATCACGTCATATATTTCAAATGAGAGCAAGTGAAAATATGAAAAAACTAAGATATCAGTTATTTATTATAGTTGCGCTCGTTCTCACCTTTGTGATTTTTGACATTGGGATATACAATGTATTTACCAAAAGATGTATCAACGATTACAGCGATGGGTTAAAGGCAAAATCCGTTGAACTTGACGAATATTTACCCTTTGATGAAAACTCAAAAATCGTAAAAATAGATTCCGAGTTTAAATTGACGGAGAATCTGCCCGTAATTGACGGTGCGGCGGCGTTATATCCCGTATTTTCTGCTTTTGTCAACGCTGTTTATCCTGAAACATCCTGCTCATTTGACGGTGAAAACTTTACGCCTGAAAGCGCTTTGCAGTATACCAATACCAGAGGGGCATATAAATCGGTGGTGGACGGAACGGCGGATATTATCATATGCGCCAGCCCGTCGGAGGCTCAGCTTGCCTATGCAAAAGAAAAGGGTGTCCAGCTGGAGTTTGTGCCAATCGGCTGTGAAGCCTTCGTATTCATCGTAAATAAGGAAAATCCCGTTGACAACCTAACCGTTGAGCAGGTAAGAGGAATATATTCGGGCAAATATAAGAATTGGGCGGAACTCGGCGGAGAAAACACTCCTATTGCCGCGTTGCAAAGGAATGAGGGCAGCGGCAGTCAGACGGCTATGCTGTCCTTTATGAACGGCGAGGAGATTAAGGCAAAAAACAGCGTTTTCGGCAGGGCTATCGGCTTTTCATTCCGTTTTTATGTTGAAGGAATAGTCGAGGACGGCAATATAAAAATGCTCTCCCTTGACGGAGTATACCCAAATGCTGAAAATATCCGTAACAAAACTTATCCTATCGTAGGTGAAATTTATGCCGTATACCGAAAGGATAACAGTAATGAAAATGTTCCGCACTTAATAGATTGGATGCTGTCAGCGGAAGGACAAAAAATTATCGAAGAAAGCGGATATATCGGTATAAAATAAA
>JAFLUN010000042.1:0-11565 GCA_022508785.1 Oscillospiraceae bacterium | reverse complement strand
TCCTATAAAATGAAATGGGAAACGGGGCGGTAATATGATTCAAAATAAAAATATCGTTTTAACGGGTTGCAACAGCGGAATAGGGCTTGAGGTTCTGAAAATTTTAACATTAGGCGGCAACAAAATTCTCTGTGTTGATAAAAATACCGATGTATTGGAGCAAATGGCAAGCGAAAATATAATCGTTATGCAAAAGGACGTTTCAACCAAAGAGGCTGTTGACGAGGTATTCCAAAGGGCAGAGGAAATATTTGATTTTATCGACATTTTCTACGCTAATGCAGGTTATCCGTATTATGAGGAGATTAACTACTGCAATTGGGACAGAGTAAAGGCAATGTTTGACACAAACGTGTTCTCCCCGATTTATACATATCAAAAATATATTGAATATTTAAAAGGGCGAAAGGGCGTTTTGGCAATTACCGTTTCAGCCATAGGCGAAATGGCTATGCCCGGATTTACGGTTTACAGTGCATCAAAATTTGCAATGCACGGTTTTCAGCAGGGTGTTCGCCTTGAAATGCCCGAAAATTTACAGCTTACCTGCCTTTATCCCGTCGCAACTGACACAGGATTTTTTAAAGCATCGGCTCCCATAGTTTACAAAAAGCCGTTTCCCGTGCAAAAGGCAGACATTGTTGCAAGAAAAATGGTAAATGGCATTGAAAAGGGCAAGAAAAAGGTAAGCCCTTGTGCGCTTTTCGGTGTTTCAAAGGTGCTAATGGCAATTTGCCCGCCGGTAAGAACGGTGTATTGGTCACTTGAAAAACGCAAATTTAAAGAATATAAAGAAAATATAAAAAACGGTACGGGGGTTAAATGGGATGAGTGATAAAATGCTTTTCACGCCTATGAAAATAGGCTCTTGTGAAATCAAAAACCGAATTGTTATGGCACCAATGCTTATGGGATTCGGTAAATTCGACGGTAAGCCTACCGAGAAAATGATGGATTACTATGAGGAGCGTGCAAAAGGCGGCACGGGTCTTATAATTACCGAAATTACAAGAATAAACGATAAAACAGGCGCGGCGGCGTTTGCACAGCTTTCTGTCAGCTCCGATAAACAAATTGACCCGTTGCGTGAAATGGCAGACAGAATACATAAGCACGGGGCAAAGCTTTTTGTTCAGCTTCACCACCCCGGGCGCCAAAATGTAGGGCTTCTTGTGGGCACAGTACCTTTGAGCATTGCCGCAGAAAATTTAACTAAAGGCATTTACGGCAAGCTTCTTTATAAGCTCACTCCCAAAGTAGGCCCCATGTTGCTTGAAAAAAATATCGTTCCCTCGTCTGTTGCGCCTTCAAAGTGCGATGCGGCTTATTTTGCAGGGGGCAGAGTTCGTGCATTGACCCATAAAGAGATAAAGGAGCTTGAAAAAAACTTTATTGACGGCGCAGTCCGTGTTAAAAATGCAGGGTGTGACGGCGTTGAGCTTCACGCCTCTCACGGTTATCTTCTTCAGCAGTTTTTCAGTCCCGTAACAAACAAGCGTACTGATGAATACGGCGGAAGCTTTGAAAACCGAATGAGGTTTATTACTAACATTATAAAGGGCATAAGAGAGCGTTGCGGAGAAGGCTTTCCGTTAATCGTCCGCTTAACGGTTGACGAGTGTTATTCATATATCGGCGAGCCGAACAAGGGCTATACCCTCGAAGAGGGCGTAAAGATAGCGCAAGAGCTTGAAAAGCTGGGCGTTGACGCTATTGACGTTTCAAGCGCAGGTTACGACACCTTCAATTATTGGCTTGAACCCGTTTCATTTGAACCGGGTTGGAGAAAATATATGGCAAAGGCAGTTAAAGAGGCCGTGAATATCCCTGTAATTGCCGCAAATCTTATTCGTTCGCCCGAGCAAGCAGAGGCTCAGCTTCAGGAGGGTGTTCAGGATTTCGTATCTTTGGGCAGACCGCACATTGCAGACCCCCATTGGGCGCAAAAGGCACAAAACGGCAAAACGATAAGGCGTTGCATTTGCTGTCTTAACTGCATTGAATCAATGCAGAATAACGCATATATCGGCGGTCACGGCGAGTGCGCCGTGAACCCATTTGTTGGCAACGAGGGCAGGGAAATCCCCAAAGACGGAAACGGCAGAAAAGTGGTCGTTATCGGCGCAGGCGCCTCGGGACTTACCGCCGCCTATGTTGCCGCAAAAAGAGGCTTTTCCGTTACCGTTATGGAAAAAAGCGAAAGCGCAGGCGGTCAGTTAAAGCTTGCATCTGCTCCGCCCCATAAAGCTAAAATCACTTGGTTTATTGAAGATTTGTTTTCTCTTTGTAAAGAGGAGGGTGTGGAAATCCTTTTGAACACCGAGGCTTTAACCGATAATATTAAAGCGTTAGAGCCCTATGCCGTTATTTACGCCGCAGGAAGCCGTCCTGTTAAGCCTAAATTTGCAGGCGAATACAGCGAAGATTTTGTTTTCACCTTTGAAGATGTTTTAAACGGTAAAGCAGATATTATAAATAAAAATGTCGCTGTAATAGGCTCAGGGTTAACAGGGCTTGAAACCGCCGAACTCCTCAATGAAAAGGGCTGTAAAACTACTGTTGTTGAAATGGCAGATACTGTTGCTCCGGGCACTTGGATGCAACACCTTGACGACATTTTACCACGCCTTCGTGAAAAGCAGACGGAATTTCTCACAGGCGAAAAGTTATCCGAGATTTACTCCGATAAAATAGTTACCGAAAACGTTAAAACAAAGGAGAAGAGAGAAATTTCTGTTGACGCCGTTGTTTTGGCTCTCGGCTCAAAACCGAATACATCTCTTTATTCCGAACTCCAAAACAGCGGAATAAAAGTTTTAAATGTGGGCGATTCCTCAGTTGTGGGCAGAATCCGCAATGCAACTGCCACAGCTTTTGACGCGGTAATGTCTTTATAATATTTTAAGTTGACGGATAACGTTTTATTGTGATATACTAAATCTGTTGAAAAATATTAGGAGGATGGTTATATGAGTGAAAAAACACAGTCAAAAAAATTCTTAAGCTTTAAAGAAATCGCCGCTTATTCCCTTGGTCTTTTCGGCTTTCAGGCAATAGTGGGATTGCTTAATTCTTATCAGGCAGAATTTGACGCATCAATCCTTGGAGCTGACATTGCAATAGTAGGTATTTTAATTCTCGTTGCAAAAATCATCTCAGCCGTTGCTGACCCTATCGTCGGCGGTTTGGTTGACCGTTCAAAATCAAAGCACGGTAAATTCAAATCAATGATTATGTATTCCATAGTTCCGCTTCTTGTATTTACCGCAGTTGTTTTCGTTAAGGTTCCGTTCACGGGCTTCGCACTTTATGCGTGGATTTTCGTTACATACCTTATTTGGAGCATTGCAATGACAATGGGTGACGTTCCCTCTCAGGGTATTGCCTCTGCGCTTACTCCCGACCCCACGGAGCGCACAAACGTTGTTTCAATTTCAAACACCTTTAAGCAGATAGGCTTTTCTGCCTGCGTAGTTATCGTTCCTATCGTCTGCCTTATAATCAAAGGCGGCTCAAAGGTTATCGTTGCAAAGGGCGAAACCGACACACCTATGATAGCACCTGAATATCTCGGCACTGCAATTCTTACGGCAGTTCTCGGCTGCGTACTTTTTGCTCTCATTCCTCTCGTAAATAAGGAACGGGTTACCGTTCAGTCAAACGAAAAAATCACCGCAAAGGATATGCTCTCTGCCCTTAAAAACAATAAACCTCTTATGCTCGTTATTGTGTCTTATTTCTTAGGCTTCGGCAGACAGATGGCAATGGGCATTCAGGTTCAGGCGGCAAACGTTCTTTTAGGCTCGCAAAACCTTGTTGCCGTTCTGGGCATCGTGACGGCAATCGGCTCAATGATTTCAATGGCTCTTTGCCCTGTGCTTATCAAGAAATTGAATGAGAAAAAGGCTTACATTTTGCTTTCCGTTTACGGATTTGTCGCTTCTGCCTTCTCTTTCGTGGTAGGTCATTTCTGGTTCGCAAATCCCGGAAACACGGTTCTTACGATTCTGTTCTATGCCTCACTCTTCCTTATAGGTCTTCAGTTCGGTGCAGTTACTCTTATGCCTATGATTATGACTGCCGATGCAGTTGATTACTATGAATACGAAACAGGTAAGAGAATGGAAGGCGCGGCTTATTCAATCCTTACCCTTACAATTAAGGTTTGCCTTGCCCTCGGTACCGCTCTCGGCCTTGTATTCGTTCAGTTCTCAGGCTATGCAGATACTCTTGCCCAAATCAATGCAGGCACAGCCACTGGCTTTGCATTAAAGACAAAAGATATCATCTTCTGCGCATATACTCTCGTTCCCGGCATTTTAGCGCTTCTCTCAATTATCCCGATGTTCAAATATGACATTGTAGGTGAGAAAAAGCAGTCTATTTCAAAAGCCCTCAGCGAACGCAGAGAAAGCGCTGACAAAGCATAAAACAAAACTGTATAATTTATTCAGCGGAGAGATTTCTCCGCTGATTTTTTTACTTTCATCTTGAATTCCTACTGAATTTGTATTATTATATATTTATCCTTTTAAAAGAGCGTGAAAAATATGAAAATTTCAACTAAAGGTAGATATGCTCTCCGTTTAATGCTTGACTTAGCCGTTCACGGCAAAGGGGAATATATTTCAATTAAAAGCATTTCCCAAAGGCAGAATATAAGTGAAAAATACCTTGAACAGATAATTAAAATGCTTTCTAAAGGAAACCTTGTGGAAAGTACCCGTGGGGCGCAGGGCGGTTACAGACTTACCCGCGAGCCTAAGGATTATACGGTGGGGGAGATACTGCGTGTTGCCGAGGGAAGCCTTGCCCCCGTTATTTGCCTTGACAGCGAGGAGAACACCTGCGAGCATTGCTCGGACTGCATAACCGTTGAAATATGGCAAAGAATTCTTGATGCGGTCAATGATGTTGTAGATTCCATAACCTTGCAATATCTTGTTGACAAATATGCCGAAAAGGGCGGTTGCGGCTGTGGCTGCGGTTGCTGACGAATACATATGCACTTTTAGTCAATACTTTAACTGTATTTACTAAAAATGTGTATTAAAATATCGTTATTTTTTATCATTATATAATTGACATAATCATAGTAAAGTAGTATGATATTTAAAAATTCATAGTAAATTACTGTGAAAATGTATATCAATGGAAAGAGATGTGCTTATGAAAGTCTATGCAGATAACGCTGCAACAACTAAAATTTCCAAAACGGCACTGGCGGCTATGATGCCGTGCTATGAAGAAATATACGGCAATCCGTCAAGCCTTCACTCAGTAGGGCAGGATGCTTTTCACGCTGTCCGTGATGCAAGAGTGCAGATAGCCGATATACTTAACTGTGCGCCCGAAGAAATATATTTTACCTCAGGCGGCAGTGAGAGTGACAACTGGGCAATTAAAGGCGTTGCCGAGCTTATGGCGAAAAAAGGCAAAAAACATATTATCAGTACAAAATTTGAGCATCATGCCGTTTTGCATACTTTAAAATATCTTGAACGCAGAGGCTATGAAATAACGCTTCTTGACGTTTACGAAAACGGTATTATTCACCTTGACGACCTTAAAAATGCTATTCGTGAGGATACCGCTCTCGTAACTGTAATGTATGCCAATAATGAGATAGGTTCAGTTCAGCCTATCCGTGACATCGGCGCAATTTGCCGTGAAAAAGGCGTTTTGTTCCATACAGATGCCGTACAGGCTGTGGGGCATTTACCCATTGACGTAGAGGCTGACAATATTGATATGCTCTCACTTTCGGGTCATAAATTCCACGGACCCAAAGGAATAGGCGCTCTTTACTGTAAAAAATCAGTTAGGCTTCCCAACTTAATTGAAGGCGGCGCTCAGGAAAGAAATCGCCGTGCAGGTACTGAAAACGTACCCGCCATAGTCGGAATGGCGGCGGCGCTTAAAGAGGCTTCCGATAACTTAGAAGAAAATATGAAAAAGCTTTGTGCACTTCGTGATAAAGTCATTGACGGGCTTCTTAAAATTCCGTGCAGCAGAGTAAACGGCGACCGTACTAAACGGCTTCCGGGAAATGTAAGCATGTGCTTTGAGGGCGTTGAGGGCGAATCATTGCTCCTTTATCTTGACATGGTAGGTATTCAGGCTTCTTCAGGCTCTGCCTGCACGTCAGGCTCCCTTGACCCAAGCCATGTACTTTTAGCAATCGGGCTTCCGCACGAGGTTGCTCACGGCTCGCTCAGGCTTAGCTTCTGTGAGGAAAATACGGCTGAACAGGCTGATTATATTATAGAACAGGTTCCGCCCATAATTGAGCGACTTCGCGATATGTCGCCCTTATGGGAAAGATTACAAAAAGAAAGAGGTAACGCATAATGGAATATTCAGAAAAAGTAATGGAGCATTTTGTCCACCCGCATAACGTAGGTAAAATTGAAGATGCAGACGGTGTCGGTGAGGTTGGCAACGCAAAATGCGGCGACATTATGAAAATGTATCTTAAAATAAACGACGGCATTATCACAGACGTTAAATTTAACACATACGGCTGTGCTTCCGCTATTGCCACATCTTCAATGGCAACCGACCTTATTAAAGGTCAGCCCTTAACTGAGGCCTTAAAGCTTACAAACAAAGCAGTTGTTGAGGCTCTTGACGGACTTCCGGCAGTTAAAATTCACTGCTCCGTTTTGGCTGAGCAGGCAATTAAAGCCGCAGTACGCGATTATTACGACAAAAACGGAATTGAGTATGACGAGGAACAGTTCCATTTTAATGAAGCCCACGAACACGGTGCTGAGGAATAATTATGACTATCAGAGAAATTCAGGAAGAGATTTTAAGGCTCAAAAAAGAGAAAAATATCTGCATTTTGGCTCATTCCTACGTTGCAAAGGAAATTCAGGAGATTGCGGATTTCACGGGCGACAGCTACGCTCTTTCCGTTAAGGCTAAGGATACGGATGCCGACACAGTAATAATGTGCGGCGTTCGCTTTATGGCGGAAACGGTTAAAATTCTGTCCCCCGAAAAAACCGTTTACCTTGCAAACGGTGTGGCAGGCTGCCCCATGGCAGAGCAAATGGACGTGGATTCAATTTCAGCGGTTAAGCAAATGTATCCTGATTATGCAGTAGTAGCTTACATAAATACAACCGCATCCCTTAAAACCATTTGTGACGTCTGCGTTACAAGCTCTCAGGCGGTGGATATCGTATCCAAAATGCCGGAGAAAAACATTCTTTTCATTCCGGACTGCAACTTGGGCGATTACGTTAAAAATCAGCTTCCCGAAAAGAATTTTATGCTCCTATCCGGCGGTTGCCCCACTCACGCAAAAATTGACGAGAGAGAGGTTTTGAAAGCAAAAGCCGCTCACCCCAATGCGCTTTTCCTGGTTCACCCCGAATGTAAGCCAGAGGTCGTTAAGCACGCAGATTATGTAGGCTCAACCTCAGGCATTATGAACTTTGCCAAAAAATCAGATGCAAAAGAGTTTATTATCGGCACGGAAATCAGCATTACAGAGCTTTTGCAGTATGACTGCCCCGATAAAAAATTCTATCCGCTTACAAAAGACATTATCTGCTCCAATATGAAGGCAACAACCCTTGTGGATGTTTATAATACTGTCAAAGGAACGGGCGGAGAGGAAATAGTGCTTGACAGCGAAACTATCACGAGGGCTCGCAAGTGCATTGACAAAATGATTGAACTCGGCGAATAGTGCGAAAATACAATAAAAGGAGCGATACCGTGCATAAAAGTCCGCTTTTTTGCGTGCTTTGTGCGACTGCTGTATCGCATGGCGATTGAGATGAGTGAAAAAGCAATAATTGCAATGAGCGGCGGCGTGGATTCTTCCGTTGCCGCTTTACTTATGAAAAACAGCGGATACGAATGTATAGGTGCTACAATGAAGCTGTATACTAACGAAGATGCGGGCGTCAGCCGTGAAAAAGGTTGCTGCTCACTGTCGGATGTTGAGGATGCCAAAAGTGTCGCCCATAGGCTGGGTATGCTGCATTACGTTTTTAATTTTACGGATAAATTCCGTGAATGTGTAATTGACCGATTTGTGAAGTCTTATGAAAACGGTCAAACGCCCAACCCGTGCATTGACTGCAACAGGTATCTGAAATTTGACAAAATGCTTCTCAGAATGAAAGAGATTGATTTCGATTACATAGTTACAGGGCATTATGCGCGTGTTGAGTACGATGAGAATACAGGCAAATATCTTTTGAAAAAGGCAGTGGACAGCACAAAAGACCAAAGTTATGTGCTATATATGCTGACCCAAGAGCAGCTTGCTCATATTAAATTTCCCTTAGGCGCTTACACAAAGAAAGAGATACGCAAAATAGCTGAGGAAAATAATTTTGTGACCGCTCACAAGTCGGACAGTCAGGATATTTGCTTTGTGCCTGACGGTGACTATGCCTCGTTTATTGAAAGGTATTTAGGAAAGTATTTCCCGCAGGGCGATTTTGTTCTGAGGGACGGAACGGTTCTCGGCAAACATAAGGGGATAATCCATTATACCCTCGGTCAGCGAAAGGGACTGGGCGTGTCATATACAAAGCCGCTTTTCGTTTGCGAAATAAATACCGAGACCAATAACGTAGTTCTCGGCGATAATGCAGATTTATTTACCGATACGTTAAAGGCAGACCGTGTAAATATTATTTCAGGTGAAGATTTTTCATCTCCCGTACGCTGTAAGGCAAAAATACGCTATAAGCACGAGGAACAGCCTGCAACTGCCTTTGTTGACGGAAACGGAATTTTGAACGTAAAATTTGACGAACCTCAAAGAGCCGTTACAAAGGGTCAGGCGGTAGTGCTTTATGACGGCGATACAGTCCTCGGCGGCGGAGAAATTTTATAAAAACTTCAATTACAGAAGAAAAAGGGCGGTGAACAATCGCTCTTTTCGTATTTACAAAGCAAATCTTTTTTGTTACAATAAAAAAGTGAGGTGATTTTCTTGAAAAAGGTAAATCTTAATGGGAAATGGAATTTAACGCGTGTAAAAACGGGCAAAAGCGTATGTGTAACCGTTCCGTGTGATAATTACACTCAGCTTTTGGAAGCAGGGGAGATCCCCGATCCGTTTTATAAAGATAATGAATCTAAAGTGCAGTGGATAGGCGCTGAGGATTGGTGTTATTCACGCACGTTTTCATTGACTGAAGAAGAGCTTTCAAAAAGAAAGGTTTTACTTTCCTGCGACAGTCTTGACACCCTTTGCGACGTATTTTTAAACGGTAAAAAGATAGGCGAGGGCAAAAATGCCCATATTAAATATGAATTTGATATAAAAAATGAGGCAAAGTTAGGAGAAAATGAGGTTAAAATCGTTTTCCGTTCTCCCGTTGAGTTTGCATTGAAAAGACAAAAGGAGGCTCCGCTTCCTAAAAACTGCAACGGAACTGACGGTATTGCCTATATCCGTAAGCCCCATTGTCATTTCGGCTGGGATTGGGGAATTTCTGCACCACTTTCTGGGCTCCTCGGCGATATTTCCGTTGTAGCCTTTGACAACAGAATTGAATACCTTGATATTCGCCAAATCCACGAGAACGGCACGGTTACTCTTAAAATCAGTGCCGAAATTGACGGCGAGGGCGAATATACGGGTAAGGTGATTTGCCCCGACGGAAAAGAAATTGAATTTACAGGCGACAGCGACATTTTAATAGATTCACCCGAACTTTGGTGGACAAAAGAGCTTTCAGGTAAAGAAAAACAGCCTCTTTATACAGTTTGTGCCACCATTGACGGCGAAACCGTTGCAAAAACAACGGGGCTTCGCACGGTAAGGCTCAACAGAGAAAGGGATGAGTTCGGCGGAACGTTTTGCATTGAGCTTAACGGTGTGCCGATTTTTGCAAAAGGCGCCAATTACATAATTCCAGACGCTCTTATAGGCAGAGCAACAAACGAAACGGTAGATTATTACCTTGACAGCGCAATCGAGGCAAATTTCAATATTCTTCGCATTTGGGGCGGAGCAAATTACGGCAGCGATTATTTCTACTCTCAGTGCGATGAAAAGGGTATCCTTATTTGGCAGGATTTTATGTACGCCTGCCTTATGTACCCGTTTTATGAAGAGGATTTCCTTGAAAACTGCCTTATTGAAGCACGCCAAAACGTAAAGAGAATAAGAAATCATCCGTCTCTGGCGCTTTTGTGCGGCAATAACGAGCTTGAAGTAATGTTTTCATATATGCCCGAAACTATGAAAATAGTTAAATGGTATAAAAAGTTTTTCTATGAAATTTTGGCTGACGAGGTAAAGAAAATAGATGCCGATATTCCTTATATCCCCACATCTCCTATAGGCGAGGACTGCCGAAAGGGCGTAACGGGGGACAATTTCGGCGACACACATATGTGGAACGTTTGGCACGGGCTTAAACCCTTAAATTACTACCGCAAGAGAATGACGCGATTTTGTAGTGAATTTGGGCTTGAATCGTTGCCGTCTATGGATGCAATCCGCACCTTTGCAGATGAAGGGGACTTTGGAATTGAAACGGAAATTTTCAACGCTCACCAAAAGTGCAAGGGCGGAAATCCCAAAATGCTCTTTTATTTATATGAAAAATTTAACGAGCCCGAAAAATTTGAAGATTTAGTTTATTTAACGGGCCTTATTCAAAAGGAATGTATTGCCGATGCCACCGAGCATTGGCGAAGAAACAGAGGCAGGTGCAACGGCTCGATTTTCTGGCAGTATAACGATAACTGGCCCGCACCCTCATGGTCATCGGTTGACTATACGGGCAAATGGAAACCCCTTCAATACTGCGCTCGCCATTTCTTTGAGCCTGTTTGCGTTAGCGTTGAGGACAGGAAAGACGGCTTTTCGATTTATTGCATAAACGATACTTTGGATACTGTAAACGGAACGGTTAAATATTCCCTTTGCACCTTAGACGGTAAAACAGTATTCAGGAATGAAATAAGCACCGGCTTAGACCCGCTTTCAAGCAAGCTTATTATTAACGGCAATCTTCACAATGCTAATCCAAAGGGGATTTATCTCAATGTTAAGCTTTTTGTTAAAGGCGAGTGCATATCCGAGCGCACAAAGATTTTTGTGCCCGATAAGGATTTAAAGCTTAAAAAAGCGACTGTTAAAAAGAGCGTTTCTTATGAAAACGGACTTTTGACTGTTAAACTTTTAGCGGACACCTTCTGCCGCAGTGTGATGGTAGATATTGAAAACTTCAAAACCCCGTTTTCGGATAACTATTTTGACTTGATACCTAATGAAGAAAAAGTCATTACGGTTAAAACGGATAAAGAATACGGTGCAAACGATGTTACGGTAAAATCTCTTTGCGATGTGGCTATTAAGGGCAATTCACTTAAAAGCGCTTTGTTCAGGCTTAAATTTGCATCAATGCCCGAAAATATAGCCAACAGTGTTTGGTATTCGACAAACTGAAAAAACGGCGGACAGTAAAACTTACTGTCCGCTCTTTTTATCTTTATAATTTTAATTTTATACTTTTTCTCCGATACAAAAATCCTTATTTGACGAAGTGATTTTTATGTCTGCTACAGAGCCGATTT
>JAFLUN010000041.1 GCA_022508785.1 Oscillospiraceae bacterium | reverse complement strand
GTATTGTTTGGCGAGGTGTGGAACGAGGAGGTTCTCTCCGTAAAAACGAAATGCATTATTACGGTGGTGTCTTTAATGGCGTCTGGAATTACGGATTCTTCGCTGACATACCATTTGCAGAACGCTAAAAACCACGGCGTAACGAAAGAAGAGATTGCGGCAATTATCACCCACGCAACAATGTATGTCGGTTGGCCGAAGGGCTGGGCAGTATTCAGACTGGCAAAAGAAGTATGGAATGAGAAAATCACAGAGAAATCCGAAAAAGACAAATATCAGAATACAATATTCTTCCCCATAGGCGCGCCTAATGACGCTTATGCCCGGTATTTTTCAGGGCAGAGCTATCTTGCTCCGCTCTCAACTGAGCAGGTTATGTTCTACAATGTGACCTTTGAGCCTGCTTGCCGTAATAATTGGCATATTCACCATGCGAAAAGCGGCGGCGGTCAAATACTTATTTGCGTGGGCGGTCACGGATATTATCAGGAATGGGGCAAAGAGCCTATTGAAATGACCCCGGGCAGTGTAGTGAATATTCCTGCCGAGGTAAAGCATTGGCACGGCGCCGCTCCTGATTCTTGGTTCTCGCATATTGCCATAGAGGTTTCGGGTGAGGAAACAAGTAACGAATGGTGCGAGCCCGTTTCAGACGAAGAATACGGAAAAGCGACAGCTTACGGAGGTACAAAGTAATTGCAAGGCGCAAAAATGAACGGTAAATCAATGGTAGAGGGCGCACCGTGGAAGCATATTTTAAGATTTGCTTTTCCCGTGCTTGCCGGTTCGCTTCTGCAACAGTTATATAACACCGTAGATTCCATAATAGTCGGCAACTTTTCAGGTGAGGACGCTCTTTCGGCGGTCGGCACAACGGGAAGCTTTACTTTCTTGTTTTTGGCGCTGGCAATGGGCTTTTCAGCAGGAAACGGCGTGGTTGTGGCTCAGCATTACGGCGCAGGAGACGAAAAGCAGGTAAGAGCCAACGCCTCAACGGGCATTTTACTGTTAATGGGCATGGGCGTAATATCTACAGTAGCAGGGCTTCTTGTCTCACGGCCTGCATTTACATATTTTGTGGGAGTTCCCGAAGATTTTCTGGAGCTTACTCTGCAATATTTCAGGGTTTATACGGTAGGACTGATTTTTCAGTTCGGCTATAATATTTTCTCGTCCATATTAAGAGCCGTAGGCGACAGTGCGGCAACGCTGTATTTTCTGCTGATTGCCTCGGTTACGAATATTGTTTTAGATTTGATTTTCGTTGCAGGCTTTCATTGGGGCGTTGTTGGAGCGGCTGTGGCAACGGACATTGCACAGGCAGGCTCGTTTGTCGCCGCATATATCTATATGACACGCAAATATCCCATGTTCCGCTTTAAACGAAAAGAATTTACTTGGAATTACGGCTTGGCAAAAAGCACGCTAAAAGCAGGCGCTCCCATTGCGTTGCAGTTGATTATCGTGTCTTTTGGTCTTACGTTTATTCAAAGGGCGGTCAACGGATTCGGTCAGGTAATGACGGCATCTTTCACGGTAGGTTACCGAATTGAGTTGTATCTTAACCTGCCGTGCAGCGCTTTTCAAACCACCCTTGCCACTTATACGGGGCAAAATATCGGCGCAGGGAAAATGGACAGAGTAAAAAAGGGAGTGCGGCAGGCGTTGCTTATGTCGCTTATCTTAACACTTTGCATTTCGGCGCTGGTGTGGCTTTCGGCAGATAAAATCATCGGCTTGTTTAATTTGAGTGAACAGGCGGCTGTTTACTGCCACTCACATATAAGAACTATTGCGTTGGTAAACGTTGTTTTGACCCTGTATATTCCCCTGTTCGGCGTATTTCAGGGGGCAAACCACGGCGGTGCGGCAACGCTGGTGGCGGTTGGGGCGCTGAGTGTCAGAGTGCTTACCACTTATCTGTTCCGATACAGCCCGTTTTTCGGTTATACAATTATATGGTGGAACGGACTGTTTGGCTTTGGCACGGGATTTTTAATTGCGTGGACCTATTACCTCAGCAACCGCTGGCAGAAAAAATCGTCTATCCAAAAGCAAACGGTAAATTAAGGCACTTTTTACTCAGGCTGAATTTGCCCAATAGGAAAATTTTTAAAAACACCCCTAAAAAACACTTGACAGCGGGGAAATATTAGGGTACAATACATAGAAACTGAATAGTGTTAAAAGTTATGACGAAGAATGGGCACGGAGATAAACGCCATAGAGAGCCGGTGGTTGGTGCAAACCGGTTTGTTGAATGCCTTGTCCTCTCACTTCTGAACTGGTTGCCTGAAGCGGCTGTGGGTAGGGTTTCCCGTGTATGCTACGTTAGTGCATAGAGGTTGTTAGACTTCGATAAGGTGGCGGAGATTTTCCGCAATTTGAGTGGTACCGCGAGTGTTAAATTTACACCCGTCTCAAAGCAAAAAGCTTTGGGGCGGTTTTTTTATCTGAAATATAAGATAAAAAAGAGAAAGAAGGAAAAGGTTAAAATGTTATCTCTTGACAAAGTGTTCAATGCACAGACTGTGCTGAAAAATATTATCCGTGAAACAAATGTTGTTAGAGCATACGGAATTGCTCCCGACTGCGAGCTGTATTTAAAGCCCGAAAATCTGCAAATCACAGGCTCGTTTAAGGTCAGGGGTTCCGCATATAAAATAGCGATGCTCTCCGAAGAGGAAAAGGAAAAGGGTGTTATCGCCTGCTCCGCAGGAAATCACGCGCAGGGTGTGGCGCTGGCGGCAACGAAAAACGGAATTAAATCGTTAATTTGCCTACCTGATTCCGCACCCATTTCCAAGGTGGAAGCAACCAAGGGCTTCGGCGCTGAGGTTTGTTTGGTAGAGGGCTGTTATGACGATGCCTACCAAAAATCGTTGGAATTGAAAGAAAAAGAGGGGTACACCTTCGTTCATCCCTTTGACGATGAAAATGTTATAGCAGGGCAGGGCACGATCGCTCTTGAAATTTTAAATGACCTTGACAATATTGACGCTATCGTAGTTCCCGTTGGGGGCGGCGGACTGATTTCCGGCATTGCTTACACCGCAAAGCAAATAAGACCGAACATTAAGGTTTACGGAGTACAGGTTGCAGGCGCTCCGAGTATGTATAACTCGGTAAAAGACGGTGAAATTGAGTGTTTGGATTCAGTGTCCACCATAGCAGACGGCATAGCCGTTAAGCAGCCCGGTGAGAATACCTTTGCTTTGGTTAGTGAGTATGTTGATGAAATCGCCTTAGTTTCCGACGACGAGGTTGCCAGCGCAATACTGACCCTTATTGAAAAGCAAAAGATGATAGCCGAAGGGGCAGGGGCCGCGGCAGTGGCGGCTGTAATGTTCCGTAAATTTGATTTGAAGGATAAGCGTGTGGTAGCGGTAGTGTCCGGCGGTAATATTGACGTTACAAGCCTTTCCCGTGCTATTGACCGGGGACTTCGCAATTCGGGCCGTTCCACAAGCCTTCTTATTGAGCTTATTGATAAGCCCGGTCAGCTAAAGGACGTTTCAAGGATTATTGCCGAGTGCGGCGGTAACGTAACGGGCGTTCACTATGAAAAGGGCAACACGGAAAGTGTTAACGGCTGTTTCCTGCGTATTGAAATGGAAACAAGAGATTATGAACACGTAAATTTAATTACCCAGTCTTTAATAGACGAAGGATTTAAAATAGTATAAAGGAGTGTTTTGAATGAGCGAAAAAATCAGTACGGATAAAGCCCCTGCGGCAATCGGCCCGTATTCTCAGGCGGTTGTTACGGGAAATCTTGTTTTTACATCGGGTCAAATCCCGCTAAATCCCGAAACGGGAGTGCTTGAGGGGGACAATATTACCGAGCAGACCCACAGAGTTTGCAAAAATTTAGAGGCAGTTCTGACGGCGGCAGGCACTTCTTTAAAGAGCGCCGTCAAAACCGTATGCTTCTTAAGCGATATAGCGGATTTCGCCGCTTTTAACGAAGTTTATTCACAGTATTTTACCGAAAAGCCTGCAAGAAGCTGCGTAGCAGTTAAAGATCTTCCCAAAGGCGCTTTGGTTGAGGTAGAGGTTATAGCAGAAAGGGGTAACACACAATGATGGATTCAACAAAATACAGGGTAGGTTATTTCCCTGTGGAGAAAAAGTATAACAAATGGGTGGAAAAGGATCATATCGAAAAGCCGCCCGTATGGTGCAGTGTGGATATGCGAGACGGCAACCAGAGCCTTGTTATCCCTATGAGCCTTGAGGAAAAGCTTGAATATTACAAGGTATTGCTTGACGTTGGCTTTAAGGAGATTGAGGTAGGCTTCCCTGCCGCCAGTGAAACGGAATATGAGTTCCTTCGCACGCTGATTGACAACAATATGATTCCCGAGGATGTTACCGTGCAGGTGCTCACTCAGTGTCGTGAGCATATTATTCGCAAGACCTTTGATGCCTGCAAGGGTGCGCCCAGCGCTATTATTCATTTCTACAATTCCGTAAGCGTTGCTCAGCGTGAGCAGGTTTTCAGAAAGTCCAAGGAAGAAATCAAGAAAATTGCCGTTGACGGCGCAAAGCTTGTAAAAAAGCTTGCCGCTGAATATGAAGGCAATTTCCGTTTTGAGTATTCACCCGAATCCTTTACGGGAACAGAGCCTGAATACGCTTTAGAGGTTTGCAATGCGGTGCTTGACGTGTTAGAGCCCAGCGAAACCAATAACGTAATTATCAATTTGCCCGTTACGGTGGAAATGAGCCTTCCCCACGTTTACGCTTCGCAGGTAGAGTATATGTGCGAAAATCTTAAATACCGTGAGTTTGTAACGGTTTCTCTTCACCCCCATAACGACAGGGGAACGGGCGTTGCCGACACGGAGCTTGCTCTTCTTGCAGGGGCAGACCGTGTTGAAGGAACTCTTTTCGGCAACGGCGAGCGAACAGGTAACGTTGATATTATTACGTTGGCTATGAATATGTACTCCCACGGCGTTGACCCGAAATTAGACCTTTCCGATATGAACCGCTTAGTTGAGGCATATGAGCGTTGCACCCGTATGCACGTTTACGAGCGTGCGCCTTATGCAGGAGCACTCGTATTTGCCGCATTCTCAGGCTCACACCAGGACGCAATTGCAAAGGGTATGAAATACAGAGTTGAGAAGGACCGCCACGAATGGAACGTACCGTATATTCCCGTTGACCCGAAGGATATAGGCAGAACCTACGATGCAGACGTTATCCGTGTAAATTCCCAGTCGGGCAAGGGCGGTATCGGTTATTTGCTTGAGCAGGCTTTCGGCTACAACCTGCCTGCAAAAATGAGAGAGCATTTCAGCTATACTTGCAAGGATATTTCCGACCGTGAGCATAAGGAATTAAAGCCTGATGAGGTATTGAATATCTTTAAAGAGCATTATTTAAATCTTAACAGCGGAATTGAAATAACGGATTTCGACTTTGACCACGAGGGCGATAAGGTGAAAGCTCATATCACCTTTAAGAAAGACGGAAAAGAAACGGCTATGGAAGCCGAAGGCAACGGCGCACTCAATGCAATAAACAAAGCACTTTGCGCATTTACAGGTAAAAAATACACCTTGCAGGTATTCACTCAGCACAGTATGCAGGGTGACGGCTCGCGCAGTGTTGCCGTGTCTTATATCGGTTTGGAGCGTGACGGCAGTATGTTCTGGGGCGCAGGTACCGACACGGACGTTATTACTGCAAGCACGAAAGCACTCTTAAGCGCATTCTGCAATATGACAAAAGGAGATGTTAAATAATGGGAATGACTATGACACAAAAAATCCTTGCCCACCACGCAGGGCTCGAAAAAGTCGAGGCAGGTCAGTTAATAAGCGCAAAGCTTGACTTAGTGCTGGGCAACGATATTACAACACCCGTTGCGGTAAATGAATTTAAAAAAGCAGGGTTTGAGAAAATTTTTGATAAAGACAGAGTGGCAATCGTTCTTGACCATTTTGTTCCCAATAAAGACATTAAAGCGGCTCAGCAGTCCAAAACCTGCCGTGAATTTGCGTGCGCACATTGCGTAAGCCATTTTTACGACGTAGGCAAAATGGGAATTGAGCACGCCCTTCTTCCCGAGCAGGGCGTTGTTACCGCAGGGGACTGCATAATAGGCGCAGACAGCCACACCTGCACCTACGGCGCAGTAGGCGCATTCTCAACGGGCGTAGGCTCCACCGATATGGCGGCAGGTATGGCAACGGGTACCGCTTGGTTTAAAGTTCCCTCTGCTATAGAGTTCCGTTTAACGGGAAAGCTCCCGTCTAACTGCAGCGGTAAGGACGTAATTCTTACAATCATCGGTATGATAGGCGTTGACGGCGCTCTTTACAAGAGTATGGAGTTTACTGGTGACGGCGCTCACGCACTTTCAATGGACGACCGCCTTTGCATTTGCAATATGGCGATTGAGGCAGGCGCTAAAAACGGCATTTTCCCCGTTGACGATATTACAATGGAATATTTAAAGGGCAGAAGCGAAAGAGCTCCCGTAATTTTCGAGGCAGACCCCGATGCTGAATATGAAAAGACGGTTGAAATCGACCTTTCAAAAATCGTTCCAACGGTCGCTTGTCCACATCTTCCCGAAAACACACACCCTGCAAGCGAATTGCACGATATAAAGGTAGACCAGGTAGTAATCGGCTCCTGCACAAACGGACGAATGGAAGATATGGAAGCCGCTTACAACATTTTAAAGGGCAAAAAAGTAGCTGACGGTGTTCGCTGCATAATTATCCCCGGCACAATGCAAATCTTGCGTGAATGTGTTGAGCGCGGCTGGTACACTGCATTTATTGATGCAGGCGCAGTAGTTTCAACACCCACCTGCGGACCGTGCTTAGGCGGATATATGGGCATTTTAGCCGAGGGCGAGCGTTGCATTGCCACCACAAACCGTAACTTTGTAGGCAGAATGGGTCACGTTGACAGTGAAGTGTACCTTGCATCTCCCCACACTGCCGCCGCAAGCGCGCTGACAGGCTACATTACCGAATACAAGGAGGCGTAAATTATGAATACTCAAGGAAAAGTTTTTAAATATCCCGATAACGTGGACACAGACGTTATTATCCCTGCACGTTATCTTAACACTCCCGACGCTAAAGAGCTGGCTTTGCACTGTATGGAAGATATTGACACGGAGTTTGTTAAAAAAGTAAACGCAGGCGACGTTATGGTTGCAGGCTGGAACTTTGGCTGCGGGTCTTCCCGTGAGCACGCCCCCCTCGTTATTAAAACCTGCGGCACGGGCTGTGTAATTGCTAAAAGCTTTGCAAGAATTTTCTACCGCAACGCAATAAACATAGGTCTTCCCATTTTAGAGTGTGAAGAGGCGGCAGAGGAGATAAGCGCCAACGATGAGGTTAAAGTTGATTTTGACACAGGTGTAATAACCGACATCACCACAGGCAAAACATATAAGGCTCAGCCGTTCCCGCCCTTTATTCAGAATATTATCAAAAAAGGCGGACTTCTTAAATCTTTGAAAGAAGGGGAAAACAATGGTTAAAAATATTGCAGTTATCCGCGGCGACGGCATCGGCCCCGAAATCGTGGAAGAGGCTTTAAAGGTTTTAAATAAGGTAGCCGAGCTTTACGGACATACATTTAATTACATTGATGCGGATATGGGCGGCTGCGCTATTGACAAATACGGCGACCCGTTGCCCCAATCGGAGCTTCAAAAGTGCATTGATTCCGACAGCGTTCTTTTGGGCGCCGTGGGCGGAGATAAATGGAACGGCGTTCCCGGTGACAAGCGACCCGAAAAAGGTCTTTTAAGACTGCGCGCAGGAATGGGCGTTTACAGTAACAACCGCCCTGCGAAAATTTGGCCGCAACTCAGTGACGCATCTCCCCTTAAAAAATCAATTGTCGATAAAGGCATTGACTTTATTATCGTAAGAGAGCTTATCGGCGGAATTTATTTCGGCGAACACAAAACCGAGGGCGACACCGCAATTGACGTGCTTACCTACAGCGAATCTGAAATTGAGCGTATCGGCAGAATAGGCTTTGAGACTGCAAGAAAAAGAGGAAAAAGACTTTGCTCAGTTGAAAAGAGCAACGTTTTGGATTCAAGCCGTCTTTGGAAGAAGGTTATGCACAAATTAGCCGAGGAATACCCTGACGTTGAGCTTTCCGATATGCTTGTTGACAACTGCGCAATGCAAATCGTTAAAAATCCTGCCCAGTTTGACGTAATCGTGACGGAAAATATGTTCGGCGACATTCTTTCAGACGAGGCATCTATGATTACGGGCTCAATCGGTATGATTCCGTCGTCAAGCTTAGGAGCTACCTCATGCGGACTGTATGAGCCCATTCACGGCTCTGCTCCCGACATTGCAGGCAAGGATTTAGCCAACCCCATCGGCACCATTCTTTCCGCCGCTATGATGCTCCGCTTCAGCTTTGATATGCCACAAGAGGCAGACGCTATTGAAAATGCCGTTTCTGCTTATCTTGACAAAGGCTTCCGTACTGCCGACATTATGAGCGAGGGTATGCAGCAGGTAGGCTGCAAACAGTGCGGCGATTTGATTGTTGAAAACTTGAAGAAGGTGTAATTTCGTGCTGCTTTCAGGTGCAGATATTCTTGTAGAAACTTTAATTGAACAGGGCTGTGACACCGTTTTCGGTTACCCGGGCGGGCAGATTTTAAACGTATATGACAGCCTTTATACTCATCAGGACAGAATAAACCATATTTTAACCGCTCACGAGCAGGGCGCCGCCCACGCCGCAGACGGTTATGCCAGAACAACGGGCAAGGTGGGCGTTGTAATTTCCACCTCAGGGCCGGGAGCAACAAATCTTGTTACGGGCATTGCAACTGCTTATCTTGATTCCGTTCCCTTAGTTGCCATTTGCGGAAACGTTCCCACAACGCAAATCGGCTCGGACAGCTTTCAGGAAATCGACATTACGGGCGTAACTTTGCCTATTACAAAGCACAATTATTTTGTAGGCTCGGTTGAGGATTTGGCGGATACCGTTCGCGAGGCCTTCGCTTTGGCAAAATCAGGCAGACCAGGCCCCGTGCTGATAGACGTTCCAAAGGACGTGCAAATAGCAGAATGCGAATATGAGCCGCAACAGCCCGTAGAAAAGGAAGAACCCCGTGCCGCTAAAGAGAGCAACATTGAGAAAGCGGCAAAGTATATAAACGCATCAAAACGCCCCTTCGTATATTTCGGCGGCGGCATTACAATTTCCGAGGCTCAGGAGGAAATGCTAAAACTTGCGGAAACTATTGATGCTCCCATTGGCTGTTCGCTTATGGGTCTTTCGGCAATTCCCACCGACCACCCAAGATACCTCGGTATGCAGGGAATGCACGGGCATTACGCTTCGTCAATGGCAATGCACAAGGCGGATTTGATTATTTCTTTAGGCGTCCGTTTTAACGACAGAGTAACGGGCAACCGCCAAAAATTTGCCACGGGGGCTAAAATCGTTCACATTGATGTGGACGGCTCGGAGCTTAACAAAACGGTCAACGCCGCAATTGGACTTCGGGGCGATGTAAAGCTCACCCTGCAAAAGCTCCTTCCCTTAATAAACACAAGCAAAAAGCCCGATTGGACTGCGACTGTTGACGGTTTTAAGGCGGAAGAAAAAGATTATCTTGACAATCGCGAGGGGCTAACGCCGAGAAACGCTATATTAACTTTAAATCGCCATTTGGGCGAGAACACCGCCGTTTGTACCGATGTTGGTCAGCACCAAATGTGGACGGCGCAAAACGTAAATCTTAAAACACCCCGTCGCTTTATATCAAGCGGAGGTTTGGGCACTATGGGCTTCGGCTTCGGCGCGGCAATAGGTTCGGCATTCGGCACAAAGGAGCGCAGTGTGCTGGTCACCGGTGACGGCAGCTTCGGTATGTGCCTGCAGGAGCTTGCCACCGCCGTAACCTACAATATTCCTATGGTTATTCTTATTTTGAATAACGGTGTGCTGGGAATGGTTCGCCAATGGCAGACTTTGTTCTACAATAAGCATTATTCCAACACGGTTTTGGAAAGAAAGACCGATTTTACCGCCTTTGCAAAATCCTTCGGCGCAGACGGTGAAGCGGTATCTACCGTAGAAGAGCTTGACGAGGCGCTAACGAGAGCCTTCAGGCAAGACGGGCCTTATATAATCGACTGCAAAATTGACAAAGACGAGTTTGTTCTTCCAATGCTACCGCCCGGCGGCAGTATGGACGACATTATCACAACGTTGGAGGTGGAGATGTGAACCGATATACCTTAGCGGTGCTTGTGCGAAATCAGTTCGGTGTCCTCAACCGCCTTACAAGTATGCTTCGCAGACGGCAGTTCAATATAAGCTCCTTAGCGGTCAGCGAAACGGAATCTCCCGAATTTTCCCGTGCAACCTTCAGCTTTGACGGTGAAGAGGACGGCAAGCAGCAGCTCATAAATCAGCTTTACAAGCTGCCTGACGTTTTTTCAATAAAAGAACTGTCAAGAGAAAACTCCATAAGCTGCGAGCTGATGCTCATTAAAATGCAAAACGACCCCGACACCCGAAACGACATTCAGTCAGCGGCGGATGCCTTTAAGGCGGAAACCATTGATTACACAAGGGAGTCAATAACCCTGCGCTTGTTCGGCACAGGTGAAAAATTAGATGAATTTATTTCGCTTATGAGGGATTTCACCATTTTGGAAATCTGCCGAACGGGTACGGCGTCATTGGAAAAAGGCGGCGGAGTACTGCGGCAAAATTTGAATTTGTAAATTTATGGGGAACCCCCGGCGAGGGTTCCCCCGAAAAACAGTCCACCGGACTGTTTTTCTCCCCCTCCTGCGCTTTTGGTGCAAAGGAGTTTCGCAGTCTGCGGACTGCGAGGAGAGGCGTTGCCCCTCCACCCCACAACCTTTTGAAAAAGGTTGACGAAAACTTTTGCTGTTTTACTGTCGAAAATTTATAGACAGCCTAAAAAATCATATTATTTACAATTTATATTTCAGAAAGAGGTAATTTATTATGGCAAGAATTTTTTATCAGCAGGATTGCGATCTTCAAAAGCTCAGCGGCAAAACCGTTGCAATAATCGGTTACGGCTCTCAGGGTCACGCTCACGCTCTCAACCTTAAAGACAGCGGTGTAGACGTTGTTATCGGTCTTTACGAAGGCTCAAAAAGCTGGGCAAAGGCAGAGGCTCAGGGGCTCAAGGTTATGACCTCAGCCGAGGCTGCAAAGGTTGCCGACATTATTATGATTTTAATTAACGACGAAAAGCAGGCAGCTCTTTACAAAGAGAGCATTGAGCCCAACCTTACGGAAGGCAAAACTCTTGCATTTGCTCACGGCTTTAACATTCATTTCGGCTGCATTAAACCCCCGAAGAACGTAAACGTTATTATGATTGCTCCCAAAGGCCCCGGTCACACGGTTCGTTCCGAGTACCAGGCAGGCAAAGGCGTACCTTGCCTTATAGCTGTTGAGCAGGACGCTACAGGCGACGCTTGGGATATCGGTCTTGCTTATGCACTCGGCATCGGCGGAGCGAGAGCAGGCGTTTTGGAAACTAACTTCCGCACGGAAACAGAAACCGACCTTTTCGGTGAGCAGGCAGTGCTTTGCGGCGGCGTTTGCGCATTGATGCAGGCAGGCTATGAAACACTTGTTGAAGCAGGCTATGACCCCAGAAACGCTTACTTTGAGTGCATCCACGAAATGAAGCTTATCGTTGACCTTATCTATCAAAGCGGCTTTGCAGGTATGAGATATTCAATTTCAAATACAGCAGAATACGGCGATTACATTACAGGTCCCAAAATCATTACTGAGGACACTAAGAAGGCTATGAAGCAAATTCTTAAAAACATTCAGGACGGAACATTTGCAAAAGACTTCCTTCTTGATATGTCTTCTGCCGGCGGTCAGGTTCACTTTAACGCTATGAGAAAGCTTGCAAGCGAGCACCCGTCTGAGGTGGTAGGCGCTGATATCCGCAAGCTTTACAGCTGGAGCGACGAGGATAAACTTATCAATAACTGACAGGGGGTATTTTCATGCCGAAAAATATTGTTGACGGTGTACAGAACGCACCCCACAGAAGCTTGTACCACGCTTTGGGGCTCACGCAAGAAGAGCTTGACCGTCCGCTTATAGGCATTGTCAGCTCCTATAACGAAATCGTGCCCGGGCATATGAACATTGACAAAATCGTTGACGCCGTTAAAATGGGCGTTGCAATGGCAGGCGGTACTCCCATAGTTTTCCCTGCCATAGCCGTTTGTGACGGAATTGCCATGGGGCACACGGGAATGAAATATTCTCTTGTAACGAGGGATTTAATTGCCGATTCAACTGAGGCAATGGCTTTGGCTCACGGCTTTGACGGTCTTGTAATGGTTCCCAACTGTGACAAAAACGTCCCCGGGCTTTTAATGGCGGCGGCAAGGGTGAATATTCCCACCGTGTTTGTCAGCGGCGGCCCAATGCTTGCAGGCAAGGTTGAGGGCAAGAAAACGAGCCTTTCAAGTATGTTTGAGGCAGTCGGCTCTTACAATGCAGGCAAAATTGACGGTGCGAAGCTTTTGGAATACGAGTGCAAAACCTGCCCCACCTGCGGCTCGTGCTCAGGAATGTACACTGCAAATTCCATGAACTGCTTAACGGAGGCTCTTGGAATGGGGCTTCGGGGCAACGGCACAATTCCCGCCGTATTTTCTGCCCGAATTGAGCTTGCAAAGCACGCAGGTATGGCGGTTATGGAACTTGTGAAGAAAGATATCCGCCCCCGTGACATTATGACAAAAGACGCTCTCATAAACGCTTTGACGGTGGATATGGCTCTTGGTTGCTCCACCAACAGTATGCTGCATCTTCCTGCCATAGCACACGAGTGCGGCGTGGAGCTGAATTTAGATATTGCCAATGAAATCAGCGCAAAAACGCCGAACCTTTGCCATCTTGCCCCTGCAGGGCGCACCTATATGGAAGATTTGGACGAGGCAGGCGGCGTGTATGCCGTTATGAACGAGCTTACAAAGAAAGGGTTACTGAGCACCGACTGTATGACCGTAACGGGCAAAACTATGGGTGAGAACCTTGACGGGTGCAAAAATCTCAACCCCGAGGTAATTCGCCCCATTGAAAACCCGTACAGTGAAACGGGCGGCATAGCCGTGCTTAAAGGCAACCTTGCCCCTGAGGGCAGCGTTGTTAAGCGCTCTGCCGTTCTTCCCGAAATGCTGGTGCACGAAGGTCCGGCAAGAGTATTCGACTGCGAAGAGGATGCTCAGGCGGCAATAGACGCAGGCAAAATAGTCCCCGGCGACGTTGTAGTAATCCGCTATGAAGGTCCGAAAGGGGGCCCCGGTATGCGTGAAATGCTCAACCCTACCTCTGCAATTATGGGTATGGGTCTTGGCAGCAGCGTTGCCCTCATTACTGACGGCAGATTCAGCGGAGCTACTCGCGGCGCTTGCGTAGGTCACGTTACTCCCGAGGCGGCATCAGGCGGTTTAATAGGCGTTGTGGAAGAGGGCGATATTATCAGCATAAATATCCCCGAAAATAAAATTGAGCTCAAGGTTGACGAGGCAGTTTTAGCCGAGCGCCTTAAAAACTTCACACCTAAGAAAAAGGAGCTGACGGGGTACTTAAAACGCTATGCGGCTCTCGTTTCCGGCGGCGCTTCGGGTGCAATTTTAAACTGATATGAAAGATTTAAAAGATAAAATCCAAACTCTTTGCATATTCCGTGAGTTTTTAAAAGACCCTGTTATTTCCGCTTTGCGTGATTTTCTTGAAAGCCCCGCAAATTCGGCTTATGCTGAGTTTGTGGCTAAGCTTTACAACTCCAACGGCGGAAACCTCAGCGAATATGTAAAAGCGCTTTGCGAGGACAGCGAAAACATTTACGTTAAAACCGCAGGCAAAGGCGAAGCCGTGCCCGAATATATGACTTCTGCACTTAAGTCTGAATTGCAGGTTTTACAGCAGATTTCAGAGCTTTCAAAGGATAAACTTTGCGAAAAGCTTGAATGCCCCGAAAATTTGCCTGATTTTGCCACCGAAAAGTTGAATCTCACGGACTTGTACCTTCACAGAGCTGAAAATATCGGCAAATACGGGTACGGAATTTACGCCAAAAACCGTATGTTTTACGTAGACGGGGAGAACCGTATCGTTCCCGTGCTCCACCCCGACAAAACCGACCTTTCCGATTTAATCGACTACCGGCGTGAAAGGCAAACCGTGCTTGATAACACAAAGGCTTTGCTTCATAACAAGCCTGCGGCGAACATTTTGCTGACGGGGGATGCGGGAACAGGCAAATCCTCAACGGTCAAGGCGGTTGTTAACGCTTTGTGGTGCGAAGGGCTCAGAATTATTGAAATTCGCAAGGATCAGCTCCGTGCAATTCCGAAAATATTAGACGAGTTGTCCGAAAACCCCTTGAAATTCATACTGTTCATTGACGATCTTTCGTTCCTAAAAGACGATGACAGCTTCAATGCGCTGAAGGCGGTTTTGGAAGGCTCGGTTACGGGAAAGCCTAAAAACGTAGTGATATATGCCACGAGTAACCGAAGGCACATTATAAACGAAAAGCTCTCAGACCGTGAGGGTGACGACGTGCACCGCAACGACACTATGCAGGAACAGCTTTCTCTGTCGGAGCGGTTCGGTATTCACGTTTCCTTTTACAAGCCGAATAAAGAAACATATCTTAATATCGTTCATCATTTGGCGGAGATCAGCGGAATTTCTATGGACTTTTCCGAGCTTGACCTGTTGGCAGAACGCTTTGCCTTGGAGCGAGGAGGCAGATCTGCCCGCTTGGCACGGCATTTTATTGACGGGTTGCTGTCAAAATAAAAGAACGCCGCAGAAAATATGAATAATTAAATAAAATTAACACCTATTGAAATCCGTTCTCTTTTTGCGGATGACAATAGGTGTTTTATTCTTACAATTCAGTTTAATACTTGTCTATTTTATGTTTATGGCTTTTGTTCACAGAGAATACCGTCATGCATATACACAACGGTATCTGCTCTGGAAGCCAGTTCTTGGTCGTGGGTAACAACAACGACACAACGGTTGGTTTCATGAGCAAGACGGATCAAGATATCCATAACCTGTTCGCCGTTCGCGTCGTCTAAGTTGCCTGTAGGTTCATCTGCAAGAAGAACATGCGTGTCCATACCGAACGCACGGGCAATGGCAACTCTCTGCTGCTCTCCGCCCGAAAGCATCGTGGGAAAACGATCCATCATTTCCTCCGATAAGCCAACTTTTTCCAATAAATCAACCGCCCGTTTTTTTGCCTCGGCAGGACGAACACCGCACAACTCCATGGGATACATTACGTTTTCCGTTGCAGTGAGCAGAGGGAACAGACGAAAGCTCTGGTAAATAACGGCGACCTTCTCTCTGCGGTACTGCTCCAAATTCATTTGCGCAGTGGATTCGCCTTCGCATAGCACTTCGCCTGCCGTAGGTAAATCCAGTCCCGCCATAAGGGACAGAAGCGTCGTTTTACCCGAACCGGATTTACCCATAATAGCATGGACGGCGCCTGCTTCAAAGGAGTGGGTAACTCCCTTCAAAACGTTATTTTCCTGATATTGAGTTTTGTATGTATACCGTACGTTTTTCAGTTCCATAACAGCCATATTTAATCGCCATGCGATACAGCAATCGCGCAAAATGCCGCAGAAAAATGGCTTTTCGTGCACGGTATCGTTCCTTTCATTGTATTTTTCACAATAAATCCTCCTTATTTCTTGTTCCCTTATTCCCGTTCGGACAGCAGCTCTATGAGCTTTGTACGACCTACGGCCAGTATGGAGAGAGCACATCCTGCAAGATAACTTACTGTAAATCCCGCCG
>JAFLUN010000040.1:7867-15997 GCA_022508785.1 Oscillospiraceae bacterium | reverse complement strand
ATTCTAACATATAACACTCATTTTTTCAATCATATTTTGTCGTTATTTTTTCATTTGGTCAATAGTTTTTTCAAATGACGGCACAAATTCTTCTATAAAGATTTTAGCTTCCTCGCAGTCAAGCCGCTGTAAAGTTTTCGTTATCGTCTTTTCCGCCTCGCAAAACTCACGGTTGCCCGCAAGCCTCTCCTCAATACATTTTAAATAAGCACATATTTTATCTGCCGATTTCACAAGACGCCAAAGCTCTTTGTCATCGGCTTTTTTCTTGAAAAGGGGCTCGTAATTTCCCCTTAAATCGTCGGGAAGCATAGAGAGGAGCTGTTTTGAGGCGTTTTTCTCCACCGCCTTGTATGCGGATTTCGTTTCCTCGCTGTAATATTTAACGGGCGTGGGCAAATCCCCCGTTATAATCTCAGGCAAATCGTGGTAAAGCCCCAAAAGAGAGGCTCGCTCTGCATTGTAATTTTTGCCCAATCTCTCATTGCCGATAACTGCAAGGGCATAGGATATTTCCGCAACCTCTGCCGAATGCTCCGAAAGAGTTTCATAGCGTGTGTTGCGCATAAGCGCCCAGCGGTTTATGTATTTTGTTCTTGCGGCAAATGCAAAAAAGTCAGACACTCCCATTGTTATCGCCATTCGATACAGCATTCGCACAAAACGCCATATAAAAATGGATTTTTATGCACGGTATCGTTCCTTTCATTATATTTTTCAAACTATATATCCTCTTCTTTAAAATTGATGGTCAGTTCTTCGTGGTCCATATTGATTTTCGTGTATTTAACCCCTGCCGCATCAAACATTCTGCGTGAAGCACGGTTGCCCACGGTGTCGTAATATTTGTCAGATATATAAAGAACCTCTTTGATTCCGCTTTGAATTATCGCCTTTGCGCATTCGTTGCAGGGGAAGAGCGCCACGTAAATTTTTGAGCCTTCAAGGTTTCTGCCCCCTGCATTCAAAATTGCATTAAGCTCTGCGTGGCAAACGTATGGGTATTTGGTTTCATATTCGTCGCCTGCTCTGTCCCATGGAAAAGTGTCATCGTCACAGCCCCTGGGGAAGCCGTTGTAGCCCATAGACATAATTCTGTTTTGGTCGTTTACAATACAAGCGCCCACCTGGGTGCTGGGGTCCTTACTTCTGTATGACGAAAGCATTGCAATCCCCATAAAATATTCGTCCCACGAAATATAATCTTTTCTCTTTGCCATAATAATGCTCCTTTTTTGCAGTTTGTTGAAAAAGTCCAATAAAGAAATAATACACAAAAGTATTTGATCCCTCAAGGATGGAGGGAAAGAATTTGCACAATTTTTAAATAATTCTTTTTGATATATTTTCGCTATTCACCTTTTATCTTTTTCCAATATTCGCTTTTTGCCGATTCGGTTTTGTTTTCACCGAAGGTGTAATATTTCCTGTCTTTTATCGCGTCAGGCA
Source organism: Oscillospiraceae bacterium (assembly GCA_022508785.1). Taxonomy (GTDB): domain Bacteria; phylum Bacillota; class Clostridia; order Oscillospirales; family Acutalibacteraceae; genus Fimenecus. The sequence goes on along the minus strand of JAFLUN010000040.1, from coordinate 14,548 downwards.
GATATTGCTGGGGAACCCACCTGTTAGGATAATCGTGGGGGTATTTGTAAAACTGCCCCTTAATCTCGGCGTCCTCGCCGTCAAAATGCTTGTTTTGGAGAGTTCTCGGAATCCTGCCGTAATTGCCCGCTTGAACGTCCGCCAGCGCCGCAGAAATAGCCGCATCTCCCGTGTTGCTTTTGGGGCTTGTTGCAACTAAAATTACTGCATCGGCAAGGGGAATTTTCGCCTCGGGCATTCCAACCTGGAGTGCAATGTCACAGGCGCTTTTCACAATGGGAATAATGCTCGGGTAAGCAAGACCTACGTCCTCGCAGGCGCAAACTAAAAGTCTGCGTATTGCCGAGAGCATATCACCCGATTCCAAAAGGCGGGCAAGGTAATGAAGCGCGGCGTCAGGGTCACTTCCCCGCATGGATTTTTGAAATGCGGATAAAATATCGTAATGCTCGTCACCGAATTTGTCATAGCGGAAAGTGTTTTTCGCCGTAAGATTTCCAACGCTTTCAAGGGTTATTTTTCTGTTGCCGTCACTGTCCGGTTTTGCCGCAAGTACGGAAAGCTCCGTAAAATTGAGAGATTTTCTCACGTCTCCGCCGCAGGCGGTAGCAATATGCTCGGGCACGCCGTCATCAAACGTAATTTTTGAGCCTAATTCTTCTTCCAAAAATTTAAATCCCCGTAAAATAGCAGGCAAGGTGTCCTCAGGCACAACAGATTTAAACTCAAAAACCGTACAGCGTGAAAGAACGGCGCTGTATATATAAAAATACGGGTTTTCGGTGGTGGAGGCTATAAGCGTGATTTTTCCGCTCTCAATATATTCAAGCAAGGACTGTTGCTGGCGTTTATTGAAATACTGAATCTCGTCAAGATAAAGCAAAATCCCGTTGGGAGCGGCAAATGTGTCAATCTCACTGACAATATCACGAATATCCGCCGTTGAGGCGTTTGTGCCGTTAAGGTGATGTAGCTTTTTGTCCGTCATTTTTGCAATTATGCGGGCAAGGGTCGTTTTGCCCGTTCCCGACGGACCGTAAAAAATCAAATTTGGGCAAACTCCGCTTTCGATTATGCACCGAAGAGGCATACCCTCGCCTAAAAGATGCTTTTGACCGACAATATCTTCAATTTTCTGTGGGCGGAGCCTGTCCGCAAGGGGTGTCGCCATAATTTTTCCTCATTTCAATATATCGAAAATATCATTCGGTTTTTCGATTATGTAATCTGCCTTATATTCCTCAAATTCAGCTCTGTTGCCGAAACCGAAAAGCACGGCACAGCAGGGTACGCCTGCCTCGTGAGCGCCCTGAATGTCAAAAAGTCTGTCACCCACCATTAAGGTGTTATCGGTGTTAGCGCCCAAAGCGTTCATAGCGCCTTGAATTACCGTTGTTTTGCTCTCTTTAATGTTGTCAAACTGCGTTCCGCCGATGTAGCTGAAATACTTTTTAATATCTCTCTGCTCGCAAATGTCGTTAATAAATTTAATGGGCTTTGAAGATGCCGTGCTGAGAACGTAACCCTCGTTTTGCAGCCTTTCAAGCATTTCGGGGATTCCGTCATAAACACGGTTTTCAAGATAACCTATTTTCCTGTAACGCTCACGGTATTTGTCCGTCATTTCGTAAGCGTGGTCTGAGGTAAATCCGCAATATTTTGTAAAGCTGTAATGAAGGGGCGGACCGACAAACTTTTTCAACAATTCCTCGCCGGGGGTTCCGTGACCCAGAGCCTCAAAGGCAAAAGTCAAGCTTTTGAAAATTCCCTCTGACGAATCCACAAGAGTTCCGTCAAAATCGAATAAAACGTATTTAAAATTACTCATTGATTACGATTTCATACTCCTTTTCAAAGGTTTCGCCTGCTAAGAGCTTATTTCCCCATTCACGCTTTGTTAAATCGCAGTCAAAATCCGCCGCGTCTGCTCTGCCGTACCAAGGCTCAATGCAAACGAAAGGTGCGTTTTTCCTGACAGGCGACCAAATTCCGAAAAGGGGAGCGGTAAAATTCACGGTCACAAAAGCCTTGCCGTCATTTAAAAGCTGTACGCTTGTAACACCGCTGTTTTCGATTATGAGGGCATCACGGTCAAAAATATCATCTGTCAAAACAAAGCTGCTCTCAATGGGGTATTTTTCAGGAAGATAAAGCCCATCTGCGTTTAAAACGGAATATTCCAAATTTTCTTTGTTCATTGAAAGAACGGTTTTGCCCTTTTCGCAGTTAAATGCAGGGTGAGCGCCGATTGAAAAATACATTTCCCTGTCATTTGTATTCGTAACTGTCCATTTAACACGGATTTTGTTGTCCGTCAATTCAAAGGAACAGACAAGACGGAACTTGAAGGGGTAATTTTTAAGAGTATCCGCATTTTCCGTAAGCTCAAAGACTGCTGAATTATCCGTCTGTTGAATTAAAGTAAAATCACAGTCCCTTGCAAAGCCGTGCTGAGGAAGTGAATACTCCTTACCGCCGTAAACGGATTTTAGACCTTTGTACTTACCCACAACGGGGAAAAGCACGGGGCTTCTTCTGCTCCAAAACTGTTTGTCGCCTTGCCAAAGGTATTCCCTTTGGCTTTTAATTCCGAAAACCGACGAAAGCTCCGCACCGTGTTCGTTTATTTCAATTTTTAAAATGTCATTTTTTAATATCTGCATTAAAATTATCTCCTAAAATAATAATACAATTATACATTATTCGATTTGTTTATTCAATAAGTTTGCAAACAGTTGTTTGTCGTTTTTTGAAAAATTTTATTGTATTGTCAGTTCATTTTCTTGTGTTTTGCACGGATAATAAGTAGAATGTGAATAGAATACACGTTTTAAGTAAAATAGGAGGTGAAGACAGTGCCGGCATTAGAAAAAGTCGAGAATGCAGATGACGGCAATTTGCTTCTACAGCTTTATGAAAATTATAATAAGCTGGTGTATTCCTTGGCGTTTATCAGATTAAAAAATCATGATTTAGCAGAGGAATGTGTTCAGGAAACGTTTTTGACCGTTGTAAAAAAGATAGATATGTTTAAAGGATTAGACGAAGGTCACCGAAAAAATTTGATTTGCACAATAGCGAGGGGAAAAGCCGTTGACAGTATAAGAAAGGAAAATATATTTGAGTTTGTCCCCGAACCCGAGGAGCTTGATATATCTTACTTTGACCCTTTCCAAAGTATTGATTTGTCGGAACAAATTGAAAAGCTCAGCGAAACGGAACAAACCTATATTTATCTAAAATTCTGTTACGGCTTTTCCAACGTGGAAATTGCAAAGACCTTTAAAAAATCTGCTTCGTATATAGGGCGGGTGGTAAACGGCTCATTATTAAAAATAAAAAAAGAATTGGAGGAAAAGATATGAATAATTTTGAAAAAGCTTGTTTTGATTCCTGTGAAAAATGGGTAAACAGCATTGAAGAAACCCAAGAACCGATTTATTCGAGTAATCATATTAAAAAAATGAATACAATCTTATACAGAAATAGGGGGCTTTTTAACAGAAAAACATTTATTGTGCTTGTTGCCTGCATATTGCTTTTGGTTTTGAATATAGTAGCGTTTGCTTATATCGGTTCTCAAACAAAATCAAAGGATTTAATTTTTTACAGTCAAAACCCCATAAAAATCGGTGGATATGAATCGGGTTCAAGCATCCGTGTGCGTGTAAAAGGGGCAAACAGTAAAAACGATAAACTCATTGAAAACTTGGAATACGGTTATATTCCCGAAGGATATGTAGACCTTTTAATTGATGAGCATCTCTCAAACAAATATGCGTGGGGATACGAAAACGGTAAATACAGAATTTTCAATCGGGAGTTTGAAAGGTATGAAAACGGAGAAGTCGCTGATAGAATATATGTAACAAAGGTAGTAGAATCAAACGGAATGAACGTGCAAAACGCTAAAATTTATACGGATAGTGACAAAACCGGAGAAGAGCTGATGGATGACCTTTTAAATAATAACGGTATTGAAGCAGTTTCGCCCGATTTGTATGAACTTATGGAAAGAGTAACCGATTTTGAAGAAAACGGAATACACTACTATTTTATAGCCCCAAAGGATGAAAGCGAAATGGGCGGAGAGCTGTATTGGGATTATGACGGTTATCTTTATATTCTCACCGGTTATAACCTTCCTCTTGAAGAGCTAATTAAAATAGCAAAAGATGTAAAATAATAAATCTGTTTTAAATTTTGCACGGGAGATGCACTTTGTTGTACTCCCGTGCATTTTTAATTTTAAAATTCAAATAATAAAATATGAAAAATCAATGAAAGTACATAAAAATTAAAACGGTTTTCACAAACGTTTGTTTCAGCGTTTTCTACAAAAATAAAAAAATATAAAAAAGGGCTTTTATTTTGCTAAAGATAGTGATATACTATATAAGGCATTTATGGGCGAATTTTGCCCATTTCGACACTAATTGTTGTTTTTCTTTTTGCATAGTTAAACTTTTTCTTTTGTTTAGTGATATTTTTTCTTTCAATTTTGTTTTGAGGGAGGGACAAGCCCTTGGAAAAAATCATAATCAACGGCGGCAACGCTCTTCACGGCGAAGTGGAGATAAGCGGAGCTAAAAACGCCGTAGTTGCGATTATTCCGGCAACACTACTCGCCCAAGATGTTTGCAGAATAGAAAATATTCCAAGCATCAGCGACGTTAACGTAATGATTAAAATTCTGCAGCAGCTGGGCGCAGAAATTAAAATGATAAATAAAAATACTCTTGAAATAGACACAAGGCACGTTTTGTCCGATACTATAGGGCATGAAATGAGCAAGCAGATGCGCGCTTCTTATTACTTTATCGGCGCGCTTCTCGGCAGATTTAACCACGCAAGAGTTGCAATGCCCGGCGGCTGTTCCTTCGGCGTTCGCCCCATTGACCAGCACATTAAAGGATTTGAGGCACTGGGCGCAGATATCAGCATTGACAAAACGGGTGTGCTCAACGCTCACGCCGACAAGCTCCTTGGCAACAGCATAAATTTTGACGTGGTGTCCGTGGGCGCTACAATAAATCTTATGCTCGCCGCCGTAAAGGCAAGAGGGCTTACGATTATCGAGCCTGCGGCAAAGGAACCGCACATTGTTGACCTTGCCAACTTCTTGAACTCTATGGGTGCAGACATTCGCGGCGCCGGTACGGACACAATTAAAATCCGCGGAGTTGAAAAGCTCCACGGCTGTGAATATGCAATAATCCCCGACCAGATTGAAGCGGGAACGTATATGGTAGCGGCTGCGGCAACAAACGGCGATGTTTTAATTAAAAACGTTATCCCTAAGCACCTTGAATCAATTTCCGCAAAGCTTTTGGAATGCGGCGTGCTCGTTGAAGAATTTGACGACAGCGTTCACATAAAAGGTATTCGCAGGCCCAATCACTGCAACGTTAAAACGATGCCCCACCCGGGCTTCCCAACGGATATGCAGCCTCAGCTTGCCGTCCTTTTGTCAATAGCCAACGGAAACAGTATGATTTCCGAAAGCGTTTGGGACAATAGGTTCCGTTACATTGAACAGCTTTTGCGTATGGGCGCTAAAATTTCGGTTGACGGAAAATCCGCATTTATTGAGGGTACCGATTCTCTTCACGGAGCGCCCGTCAGGGCAGACGACCTTCGCGCAGGGGCGGCAATGGTAATTGCAGGTCTTGTGGCAGAGGGTACAACCGAAATTGAGGAAATTTACCATATCAAACGCGGTTATGACCACATAATAGAAAAATTCCAGTCCTTAGGCGCAGATATTTATCTTCGTGACGACCCTGACAACAGGGGAACGGTTTTGGAAGTAGGTTAAAGTATCTTGGCACAATCAGGCGAATCGAGAAACTCTTGATTCGCCTTTTTAAATAGAAAAACAGTAAATCGGAAAGGCAGAAAAATGGCGAAATTTTGTCCCTTGTTTTCAGGGTCTTCGGGCAATTCAACTTACATAGGCTCAGGCTCTGACGGAATTTTAATAGATGCAGGCGTTACTGCAAAGGCTTTGGAGCAGTCCCTTTGGCGAATAGGCGTCAACACCGAAAACGTAAAAAATATATTCATAACCCATGAGCACGGGGACCATATAAAAGGGCTTCGTGTGTTTACGAAAAATCACCCCTGCCGTGTGTTTATGACACAAGGAACCTTTGAAGCTCTCTCAGAAAAAAACGATTTAGACAACGCAAAAGAGTGTGTAATTATCCCCGAAAAGGGCGTTGAAATCGGCAATATGTGCGTGAGACACTTTCACACCTCTCACGACACAAAAGAGCCCTGCGGATATACAATTGACCTTGCAAACGGTAAGAAAATGGCAGTGGTTACGGATTTGGGAATAGTTACGACTGAGGTTTTGGGCGCTGTTTTGGGTGCCGATTTAGTCCTTATTGAATCAAATCACGACGTCAATATGCTACAATGCGGGCGTTACCCCTACATTTTGCAACGAAGGATTTTAGGCGCAAAAGGGCACTTGTCAAACGAGGCGTGTGCTGAAGCTTGCGTAAAGCTTGTAAGAAACGGTGCTACAAGGCTTGTGCTCGGGCATTTAAGTCAAGAGAATAATCTCCCTGCTCTCGCTTATCAGGCAACGGGCTCGGCGCTGTCTGAAATCGGTGCAAAAGAGGGCAGTGATTATCTTATCCGCGTTGCAAAGCCCGAATGGGACGAAAAGGC
>JAFLUN010000040.1:0-7767 GCA_022508785.1 Oscillospiraceae bacterium | reverse complement strand
TTAGAGCCCGTAAGACTTTCCGATAATCCTTCCGAAAAGGAAATCGAAAACGCTCTTAAAAAGGAAGCGGCGGCGATAAAAGCAAAAATGCTCCCCAATGCCTTTGTATTTTCTATGTGCATTGAGGGGAAAATGCTTTCTTCCGAGGAGCTGTCAAGGAAAATCGAAAGCATAGGCGTTGCAGGGCAGAATAATATTGTATTTATAATAGGAAGCTCCTTCGGCCTTGCGGAAGAGATAAAAAGGGATTCAGGATTAAAACTTTCAATGTCGCCTATGACCTTTCCCCACAAGCTTGCAAGAATAATGCTGCTTGAACAGATTTACAGAGCATTTTCCATTTCCCACGGGGGAAAATATCATAAATAAATTTATAAAAATACAACATTTTGTTATTAGTTTGTTAAAATTTTAGGAATATACTAACTTTAACAGAAAGAAGGGTAGTAAAATGCTAAAAGGAAAAATTCTTGTAGTTGATGACAATGTAAACATTTGCGATTTGCTGAGAATGTACCTTGAAAAAGAAGATTTCACGGTGAGCCAAGCCCACAACGGGCTTGACGCAATAAAAATATTTGAAGAGGAAAAGCCCGATTTACTCCTTCTTGATATTATGCTCCCGGGGCTTGACGGCTGGCAGGTTTGCAGAGAAATAAGAAAAACCAGCGATGTTCCCATAATAATGGTAACGGCAAAGGACGAAACCTTTGACAAGGTTTTAGGTCTTGAGCTGGGCGCTGACGACTATATTACAAAGCCCTTTGACACAAAAGAGGTTGTTGCCCGTGTTAAAGCGGTGCTCAGACGTACGGCAGGCAAAACAGTGTCCGATATGCGCGAGGTTCGTTACGACAAGCTGATTATCAACCGCACAAATTATGAAATGAAGGTAAACGGTGTTCACGTGGACACGCCGCCAAAAGAATTAGAGCTTATTTATCACTTAGCTTCCAATCCCGACAGGGTTTTCACAAGAGATCAGCTTCTTGACGAGGTTTGGGGCTTTGACTATTACGGCGACAGCAGAACGGTTGACGTTCACATAAAAAGGCTCAGAGATAAGCTTAAAGGAGTTTCACCCGAATGGGAGCTTTGCACAATTTGGAGTGTAGGCTATAAATTTGAGACGCATGGAAACAAATAATAAAATCGGAAGCTTTTTTACCGATAAGATAAGAAGAGTTAAAAGCTTTTTTACCCACCTTCCTCTTTTTGCAAAATTTCTTGCGATTATGACGTCGCTGATTTTAATAAGCTATCTTGTTCTTTCAACTGCGCTTATGGCGTTTATGTCAAACCGTTGGACGAAAACACAGCATAACGCCTTAATGGAAAGCGTGACAACGAACGCACAGTATTGCGAGCGTATTTTAGAGCATTGCCAGACCGAAAGCGAAATGCAAAATGCAATGATACTTATTTGCAACAACATAGGCGTTGCGGCAAAATCCACGGATACCGATATGTTCGTGTGTGATGCCCAGGGTAATGTTATTGTGTGTAAGGAAGCGTTCCAAAACGGGTATTCTTATTCGGGGGAAATGGTCTGTTTCTCTCACAGAGGGTATAAAATCCCGTCTGACGTTTTGGCGGTTGCGCAAAGCGGCGGATATTTCGGCGATGAAAAAATACAGGGGCTTTACAGCGAAAAAACCTTCCTTGCAGGCGCACCCGTAAAGGTTAATGACAGCGTTTCGGCTTATGTTTTTTCTGCCGCTCCCGTTCAGTACAGCTTTAAAGAATACACTAAGAGCGTATTCAGTATGTATATTTCATCGGCAATATTTTCAGCGGCGCTGTCTTTCATTGTGGTTTATGCTTTTACCGAAAAGCTTACAAACCCGTTGCGGCAAATGTCAAACGCCACAAAGGCTTATGCCAAGGGCGATTTCAGCAAGCGTGTTGACGTAAAGGGGCGAGATGAATTTGCAGATTTGTGCCAGTCCTTTAACCGAATGGCGACTTCCCTTTCAATTATGGAATCTTCAAGGCGAAGCTTCGTTGCCAACGTGTCACACGAACTGAAAACGCCTATGACGACAATCGACGGGTTTATTAACGGTATGCTTGACGGCACAATCCCCGAAGAAAAGCGTGACGAATATTTGAAAATAGTTTCCGATGAGGTGGGCAGGCTTTCACGCCTTGTAACCTCAATGCTTAATCTTTCAAAAATCGAAGCAGGCGAGCTGGAATTAAAGCTAACCGACTTCGATTTAAGCAGTACGGCAGTTGCATGCTTGCTCACGTTTGAACAGATAATAGCAAAGAAAAACATTGAAATAAAAGGACTTGATAATCTCCCGAAGACCGTAGTTCACGGCGACAGCGATATGCTTTATCAGGTTGTCTATAACTTAATTGACAATGCGGTAAAATTCACTCCCGACGGCGGAACTATTGAAATTTCAGTTTCGAAAAACAACCGCGGAGAATCCCATTTTTCAATTAAAAATTCCGGCGACGGCATAGCGCCTGAGGAAATCGGCAGAGTTTTTGAAAGATTTTACAAGGTGGATAAATCCCGAAGCTTTGACACGAAGAGCGCAGGGTTGGGGCTTTACCTTTGCAAAACCATAATCGAAATGCACGGGGGAAACATTTACGTTCAAAGCGTAAAAGGCGAATACACACAGTTTGGATTTAAACTAAATTAAATTTTAAATTTAAACTTTAAGGAGAGGTATATATGGACGATAATTTTGAAAAGTTTAATCAGGAAACAAATGAAGAGCTTGCAAATTCCGTAAATGAGGAAAATGCAAGTGTTCTTGAAGTTATTAAAAAGGCGTTATATGAAGAGTCTGCCGAAAATACGGAAAGCAACACGGCAGAGCCGAATTTTAACGCACAGCAAACGGGTCAGAATACGGGAGCAGAGCAAAACTCCGTTACGGGAAACCGCGTTCCCCCGTACACTCCCCCTGCTTACACGGCTTATTGGGACACTAACAGCGGATACGCCCCTTACACACATTACCCGCAGGCAAAACAGGCGGAAAAGGTTCATTCAAAAAACAAAAGGCTTGGAATAACAGTCGCCGTCGTAATTATTGTTTTTTCATTGATTTTAGTTTCCGCCGCCGCAGTATTTTTATTAACGAGATACGGAAAAGCACAGAATGAGAACAAAGGAACAGAAGAGAAAATAGAAGCGGAAATTCCTTTTGAAGACCCTAAAACCGAAAATTTTCACGAAAGTGAAGCCAGCGTTATATATAAAAACACTTATGAAACAAATGTAGGCGTACTTGTTTATTCACGAAATCAGTCAACAATAGCGTCAGAGGGCTCGGGTGTTATTTTGCCAACGGTTATCAGCGGTAACGGTAAAGGCAAAACTTATATCGTAACGTGCGCACACGTGCTTGAAACCTCCAGCAGCTACAAGACAGTAGTTACCACTAACGACGGCGATCAGTACGATGCAACGATCGTCGGCGTTGACAGAAAAACCGATATAGGCGTTTTGTCAATTGATGCAACGGGACTTAAAGCGGCTGAGTTTGCCGCTTCCTCAAGCGTATCCGTAGGCGATACCGTTTACGCTCTGGGCAACCCCGGCGGCTCAACGTTTTTCGGCTCCTTCACAAACGGAATGGTTTCCGCAATAGGCAGACCGGTCAACAGTCCCGTAGGCTACGAGGTTTCCTGCATTCAGCACACCGCCGCCATTAATCCCGGAAATTCCGGCGGAGCATTGCTTAACTCTGCAGGGCAGGTAATAGGCATAAATTCTTCAAAAATTGCCTCAACGGATTACGAGGGTATGGGCTTTGCCGTTCCCTCCGAAACGGTTAAAGAGATCGTTGAGAAAATTATTGCCAACGGTTATGTAACAGGCAGGGCTGTGCTTGGAATAACGTTTTACCCGTCAACGTACAGTCAGGTTCACTCTGCAATTGTCCAGACCCATGACCTTCCCTCAGGCTCACTCATTATCAATTCGATTTCGCCTAACAGCGACCTTGTGAATAAGGACGTAAAAGAGGGCGACTTAGTAATAGGCTTTAACGGCAAAGATTTGGAAGATTACAATGAGCTTCTTGACTTTGTTGAGAACGGCAGCGTAGGTGACGAGCTCACTTTGAAGATTTGCAGAATTGACCAGAATTATAAGATTTCCACCTTTGAAATCACCGTAAAGCTGGTTGAAGACAGAGGCGACTTGTTGGAAGACAGCAACGGATAAACTTATCCGTAAAAATAAAAATATTTACCGAAATTTGTCTTTTTTGTATAAATAGTTGATCTTTTCCAAAAAAAGTATGATTATTTCGTTGTTTTCACTATAAATTACTCTTTACAAATCAGATTTTATTTGATAAAATAATTTTGGAAAGCTTTGGTCTGGGTAAATCTTGGCTTTCCGAGCGTCAAAGTTAACGCGGCTTCGGAGAACGTTCTCAAGCTTTGTGACTGAAAGGCTCGTTTTAATCTTTCTGTTGTTTGCTGAATAATGGCTTTCTTTCGGCAAATGCTTAAAGCAGATTTGAAAGAAATGAGTTAGTCCTGAGCGCTTGCAGGTTTTGCAGCGAGCTGTTTTACGGTGAACTTTAGAAATTTAAGAGCGTTTTAGGTTTTCTTTTGCAGACTTGTGTCCGAATGCACAGAAATGTTAAGTTTACGTTGCAACACCTCTGTGAGTTGATTTTCATTCCATAGCTTTGGGGTTTTCTTTATGGGATTCTCAGAGCGAGGTTGGGAGAGAATGGTAGGCTCTTCCCGTTTCGGCGGGCTTGAAAAGAGGGTCACAAAGGGTTAAACTTTCGTTGTTAATTTTTGAGACTCTAAACGGTGCGCCCCAAAAGGGCGTGCCGTTTTAAACTTTTATTTGAGTAAACTCTGTTCAATATGTAAATTTGCCGAAGGGTAGTGCTACCCCTCGGCTGTTTTTTTTAAGAAAGTCGGTTATTTTTTAATAAAGACCGAAAATATAGGCAATAATACCGTATATAACTGCCGCCGCAGTACCGTAGGCAATAACGGGGCCTGCCACTGTGAAGATTTTTGCACCCGTGCCGAGAACTATTCCTTCAGCCTTAAACTCAAGAGCAGGGGATACAACCGAGTTTGCAAAGCCCGTTATGGGAACTATCGTTCCTGCGCCTGCGTGTTTGGCGATTTTGTCAAATATGCCTATGCCTGTGAGTATGGCGGTCAAAATAATGATTACAGACGGTGTAAGAGCTTTAACGTATTCTTCATTAAAGCCTGCCCTTGTAAACAAATAGTTTAGCACCTGACCGAAAAGGCAAATTGTTCCGCCTATAAGAAATGCTTTAAGGCAGTTTAAAAACACAGGCGAGTTGGGCGACGCCCGTTTTGCCATTTTGTCATATTCTTTTCCTGTTGTCGACATAAATTTCACTCCTAAAATTCTAATGTAACAGAATTATTTTGTCGATAAATTTGTCAAATATACTTTTAGATTTAATAACAATTACATTGAAATAAAATTTTTAATATGGTAAAATAATTTGAATATATTTTTTGGAGGTGACGCATTTGATAGGCTATATTGATGTGGGCGGAGGACTTCGTGCGGTTTACGGCACGGGTGTTCTTGATTTTTGCCTTGACCACGGAATAGATTTTCCGTATCTTATAGGTGTTTCGGCAGGCAGCGGAAATATTGCCTCGTACTTAGCGCACCAAAAGGGCAGAAGTCTTAAGTTTTATACGGATTTTGCTTTCAGACGGGAGTATATGAGCTTTCAAAATTATTTCAAGAGCGGCTCGTATATTGATCTTGATTATATATATTCAGGTCTTTCAAATGAGGGCGGCGAATGTCCGCTGGATTTTGATAAGATGAATGAAAACAGAGCACAGTTTGTAGTTGTTTCCACAAGGGCAGACAGCGGCGAGGCAGTATATTTCACCAAAGACGATTACGGCAGAAATTCGTATGACATTTTTAAAACCTCAAGCTGTATTCCGGTGGTAAATAAGGCTTATCCCTTCGGCGGAAAATACTATTACGACGGCGGACTTTCAGATCCTATCCCCGTGCGAAAGGCGCTGGAGGATGGGTGCGATAAAGTGGTAATTTGCCTTACGCGCCCCAAGGATTTTCAAAAAAGGCACCGCATTTCCCCAAAAATCAGCGACAGGGCAATGCGTGAATACCCCCAAATCGCCAAAACTATTACAACGTCGGTGGATAAATATAACGAAGACCTTGAATATATTAAGCAGTTGGAAAGTGAGGGCAAGGCGCTCATAGTTGCGCCCAAAACCTGTTGCGGAGTGGACACCCTTTCAAGAAAACGGAAAAATATTGAAGAGCTTTATAAATTAGGATATGAGGACGGAGAAAAAATAATAGGATTTTTAAATAAATAGATTTTGGAGAATGCTATGAAAAAGATTACGGCAGTTTTTGTAATATTTACCTTGATTTTTTGCTTTGCTTCCTGCGGCAAGAGCAAGCAATATAAAAAGATAGGCGAAACGCCTACGCTTGCGGAAAATTCGCCCGGCACGGAAGAAATCGGCGAGGGTGTTACAGAATCAACAAGCGAAGAGAAAACAGAGGAAGAAAGCACGGACGATGAGTTGAAACAGGATGTGTTTGCAACCCCGATAACCACGAAAAGACCGTCGCCGCCAAGCACTACGAGACCGAGCACCACAAAGCCTGCTCCGTCAAAAACGACAACGACTGCCACAGCAGCACCGACTGAGAAGCCTTCCGAGATAGCGACCTCTGAAATTCCTTCTACGGCGATCAGACCTACGGAGACAACCACTTTGGAGAAATTTGATGAAACGGGGACTGAAAGCATTTTGCCTGAGAGTAATTCGGAGGAAAATGCGGAATAAGATACAGTTTTAATTCTAAAGAAGCATTAAAAAAGTACTATCTGAAAAGCGAACAGATAGTACTTTGTTTTTTTTATGAATAATAGATAATTTCGCAGGGGACGGTGACTACACCGCCCCGCAACACGGTTTAATTTTATCGGTAAACAACGGGCAGGTGTGGGCACCCGCCCCTACAAGATAATCAAATAAAAAATCAATCATTTAATAATAACGGTAAACCGCAACTACCTTGCCCAAAATGATAACCTCGTTTGTGATTATGGGCTCATATGCGTCGTTTTCAGGCTGAAGGCGGAAATGGCCGTTTTCTTTGTAAAAACGCTTGACCGTTGCCTCGTCTTCTATCATGGCAACAACAATTTCGCCGTTGGCGGCAGAGGGCGTTTTCTCCGCAATTACAATGTCGCCGTCTAAAATGCCTGCCCAAAGCATACTTTCGCCGCGCACCTTTAGAGCAAAGAGGGGATTATCCCTTGAAACTCTGCCGTTGTAGGCTATGTAGCCTTCAATTTGCTCAACGGCTAAAATAGGCATACCTGCCGTTACCGTGCCCAGCAGCGGAACGCTTGTAACATTTTCAGCCTGACCGAGCACGCGGATTGAACGCTTTAAAAGAGGGTCACGCTCAATGTAGCCTGCCTCTTCAAGGGAATCAAGATTTGCCTGAACGGACGATGTTGAACGAAGGCCTACCGCCGCGCCGATTTCACGAACCGAGGGCGGAACGCCGCACTGACTGCGCTCGCAAAGAAATTCATAAATTTTTTGTTGAGTATCGGTAATAGGGCGCATAAAATACCTCCCGTAAGTGTTTTTACTTTCATTTAGGTATATTCTAACACATAATTTTTAAAAAAGCAAACATTTGTTTGCTGATTTTTATAAAAATTTAATTTTTTTTAAAATTCTTATTATTTCCCTTGGAAAAACGGG
>JAFLUN010000004.1:4033-54311 GCA_022508785.1 Oscillospiraceae bacterium | reverse complement strand
GTAAATCTGCCGTCGACGACTTCGGTGGTTCGAATCCACCCCTGCCCACCAAAAAACGACAAGACTTGTGAGAGACTTGTCGTTTTTTCTTAATTATTCACTGTTAAATTTTCACTTTCTATTTTGGTCAACTTTTGAAAGTAACAAGGTAATAGTGACAAGGGTATTTTGCTTATTTTAATTTATAGATGTTTATAGACATTTTACTTTTGTTTTGATACAATATTGTCATGCATCTTGTTAATAATGTGGACAAAGAGGTGAGTTGTATGGATTTGTATGATAAGTGTCTTCAATTTTCAAAATCATTATCAATTTCAAATGAACAGGGATCTTACTCATCATTGATTGAAAATGAAAACAATTCATTAACACTTGCTACCATAGAAAACACAGAATCTTTTAGTAGGTTTGATAGTACTATATATTACATAAGTGATATTCATTTAGTTCATCATATACTATATGCTTTTCCAAATGGTGCTACTGATGAAGATGTTGTAACATATATCCACTCAATTGTGCATGGATTGTTTGAAGGTGATTTTCTTATTGATGTCAATATGTTTAAGAATCCCATCGTTCTCTTTGGTGGAGATATATCTTCGTCATTTCCAATTGCAGAGATGTTTTTTAAGGAGTTTGTTGAACATTGGGATTATCTGGCAAAGTTGAAATATGAAAGCATAGTTGCGGATTTAGAGGAGCGAAAATATGCAGTAGATAAGTGGATGGAAGCACACCCTAATGAGTGTGCCAATACTGATTTTCCAGAAGATATAATCGAACTAAAAAAAGACATATCATATTTGGAATATAATATAAAGGAATATCATAGGCGACAGAATAGCCGTACAATCAAAAAACGTAGTATTTATGCTATATTAGGAAATCATGAATTTTGGGATTTTGATTCCGTTGTTTCATGTGTAAATGCTTATCGTGAGTTATTTTGCCGACTTGGTATCTGTTTTCTTCACAATAATAAGGCTCAATGGCTCTATGGAAGCCAATTTCCTGCAAAGGACATTCAAGAGGATTCGGAGCTATATGACAGTCAAATGAGTTTTTACCATAATGCAGTAATTGTTGGTGGTGTTGGATTCGCAGGTCAGAACTTACAGTTTAATGCTGATGATGGAATTTATCAAGGTGCTTTGACGAGACAAGAGGAAATTGAAGAAACTAAAAAGTGGATGAAAGAGTATGAGAATGCTATCCAGATAGCAAAGAAAAAACAATGCTATCTGATAGTCTTGACACATAATCCTTTGATGGATTGGAAATCTAAGCCAGTAGAGGATTGCAACTGTGCGTATTTTTCAGGACACACCCATAGAAATATAAGATATTTGATTGATGAAAATAATGCTCAGATTATTTCAGACAATCAGATTGGCTATAAAAATAAAAAGATTATTTTTAAGAAAGCACTTCTGCACAAAGACTTCAACCCATATGCTTCTTTGCCTGATGGCGTATATGAGACAACTACTAGGGAATATATGCAGTTTTACTCGTTCACAGATGAATGGATAAAGGGTTGTGGTACGATTAAACACCAAATTGAGCAGTATGGTGCTCGTTTATATGTGATTAAAGAAAAAGGGTATTATGGATTTTTTCTTATTGGTCGAAAGGCAACTTACATCTGTATTGGCGGAAGTATTCGAACTGTCAGTAAATGCACAGATATTACAAAATTTCAAAATGATTTTCTGCGAATGATCAACATTTACATCCAGCGACTTGAACCATATAGGGCGGCGCAGGAGAAAATATCAAGTGCAATAAAATCTTTTGGTGGAAGCGGTCGCATACATGGAGCTATTATTGATGTTGATTTCTTCAACCATGTCTCACTGAATCCTTTTGATAAAAAGATTACATATTATTTTTCTCCCATGTTTGGCATTATACAAGAATACAATGATTTAGCGGGATTATTGGATGCCAATTGCCCCGAATTGGTCGAATCGTACAGAAAACATTTGTGTTCTTCGCAAGAACTATCTACACTATCTAACAATATTAACATAATGAGCGATATGATTCGGATTGATGTTAAAAACAGCATATATCCATTCTCTAATCGAATGAATCAACTTCAACGGCTCTTTACAAAACACATTCTTCGAGATTGGAATGAAGATTTACTTTTAGAAGTGTTGAGTATAGATGATTAAATAGCGATTTCATCTATATGTTGGTTTTCTATCTATTTTTCCGTATTTTATTGGAATAATATTTGTTAAAAAAACATTGAGCATAGTTTGTATCAACAAACTATGCTCTTTTTGTATAATATTATTCGTTTTATTGAACAGGCAATACTGCGGTGATTTGGAAGGCGTTTCCGTCCTTAACAGAAGCGCTGATTTTACCGCCGTGTGCCGTAACTATAGCCTTTGCTACCGAAAGCCCTATGCCGTGACCGCCTGTTTCTGAATTGCGGGAGGGGTCGGTTCGGTAAAACCTATCAAATATATGATTAAGATTTTCGGCTGTAATTACAGAATCCGTCGTATTAGATACCGTTAAAACAAGATTTTTGTTTTGCCGTGCGAAATCAAGCGCCACCGTTCCGCCTGAGGGGGAATATTTCAAAGCGTTGTCCATAAGGATTGACACCAACTGCTGAATCGCCTTGTAATTTCCGCGCATAGACAGCATCGGCTGAACATTACATATAAATTCCTTGCCTTGCGTTGCGGAAAGCGTCTTAAAGGGCTCTGCCGTCTCTGACACTACCTCGGAAACGGGAAATTCAATCATTTGAAGAGTGTTTTCCGCCTCTTCCATGCGTGCCAAATATACCAAATCATTTGTAAGAACAGTAAGGCGTTCCGCCTGCTGACGAATGTCCTCTAAACATTCATTTTTGCCCATATCCATTTCCAAAACATCAACATTGGCATTGATAATGGTTAAAGGCGTTTTTATTTCGTGTCCTGCATCCGTAATAAACCGCTTCTGCTTTTCATAGCTTTCCGAAATTGGGCGGATAAATTTACCCGAGAAGAATGAAATTACCAAAAAGACGATTATAAATCCTGCCAAAGCCATAATAATGCTTATTATTAAAAATCTGTAATAAGAGTTTAACTGCCGACCGCAGTCAAGAAAAGTAACTCGCACACCGTCGCCCTCAGCCGTGCGTGTATACCTAAACTCTCCGATAAATCCCCGTTCGCTGTCCTTTTCCATAACGCTATTGGCATATTCAACGGCGCTGTCAGCATCTACCGAGAAAATTTTGCCGGTATCTACCCACATAACCTCACCGCTGTCATTAAAGAGAACGGAAAAATACCTTGATTCAAAGGGTAACTCAGGGGACATATGAGGCGGAAGGCGGTCACCCCTGTTGCCTTCAAAGTCGGGAAAAACGCCTTTGTTCTGTGAAAGCAGTGACAAGGTATTATCAGCCTCTCTGACGACTGAATTATAATTGAGCACATTCATTCCGAATACAACGGTCAAGAGAAGCAAAAAAATGGAAATCGTAGATAAAACTATAAATTTTATTTTAAGCTTTCGTATCATAATAATTACCATAGTCTTTCCGGCTACAAATAGTTTTGAACATCACTTTTAATTCTTGCGTAGCCGGACAAGACGTGATGGTAATTTCGTCCATCTCAAAATTTGTCTTATACAAATTTTGAGGGACATACAATTCATTAGCGTGATTTTTCACGCTAATTCCTCCAGCGAATACCCGGCATTTCTTGACGCTTTAATTTGAATATTTGCCTCCAGCGCCGTCAGCTTTTTGCGAAGATATGAAATATATACCCAAACAACGCTTATATCCGCCTCGCTGTCAAAGCCCCAAATGTTTTCCATAAAGCGTTCGGCAGGGATAATACGGTGCGGATTCGACATAAACATCTCCATCATTTGAAATTCACGGTTTGCCAAGCGGAAACTGCCCGTTGCCGATGATAATTCATAAGTAGCCCTGTCAAGGGTGATATTTCCGAAAGTGAGCTTTGAATCTGCCGCAGTTCCGCTTCTGGTTATAGCGCGGATAGAGGCCAGCAGTTCCTTTGAATCAAAGGGCTTTGTAAGATAGTAATTTGCTCCGCTGTCAAGACCCAGCACCTTGTCGTCAATTTCGGATTTTGCCGTAAGAATGAGTATGGGAATTGAATTTCCTTGCGCTCTCACATTCTTTAGCACGGTTATTCCGTCCATTTTCGGCATCATTATATCTAAAACGGCAACATCATAATTGCCGGATTCAATATACGCCAAAGCATCTTCGCCGTTGTGTACCGCATCGGCGGAGTAATTGCTTTTTTCAAAGATTTTTAAAAGTGCTCTCGCAAGAGGGCGTTCATCTTCGGCAAGTAAAATTCTCAAATATACCAATCCTTTCCGATTATCAATTTTACCATAGACTTTTTAATTTATAAATAGGTTATCAGCAAAACATTAACTGAAGCTTAAAAATTATAAAATAAATTTTAAAATATTTTTTTGAATTTTTAGTTTGAATTAAGTTTCAAAGATTATATTCCCTTATGAAAGGGGCGTTGTAATTGGCTTACCAAACAGTTTTTAAGCGTTACGAGCTGAAATACATTATCACGGAAGAGCAAAAAGAAAAGATGCTCAAAGTAATGGAGCCGTATATGGCGTTAGATCAATACGGGAGAACGGTTATCCGAAATATTTATTTTGACACGGATAATTACAGGCTTATCAGAAGATCTATTGAAAAACCGACATATAAAGAAAAGCTTCGCATAAGAAGTTATAACCGCGCAAAGCCTCAAAGCACGGTGTTCGTTGAAGTAAAAAAGAAATACGATTCCATTGTTTACAAAAGGCGTATATCTCTTTCCGAAGAATCGGCGATGAATTGGGTGCAGGGCAGGTATTCCTTTAAAAAGCAAACACAGATTTCAAATGAAATTGATTATTTTCTGTCCTATTACAAAACTCTGCACCCCGTGGCGTTTCTCTCATACGAGCGAGAGGCATTTTACTCCTTAAACGGCGACGATTTTCGCGTTACCTTTGACGATACGATTCTGTGCCGCGAGGAAGACCTGTCCCTTGAAGCTGACGTGTGGGGCACTCCGATACTCGATGATGGTAAAATTCTTATGGAAATTAAATGCTCGGGAGGGATTCCAATATGGATGGCGCATTTTTTATCGGAAGAGAAAATATACAAAACCTCGTTTTCAAAATACGGAACGGCTTATGAAAAATTGATTTACAACAAGCAACATCAGGAGGAAAAGAAATATGCTTGATTCATTATTTAAAGGACTTTTTGACTCGGCAACCGCCGCTCATATCAGCGTTACGAATTTTCTTTTGTGTCTTGGATTTTCTTTGGTGCTGGGGGCTGTTATGGCGCTTTCCTATATGTACCGAACAAGATACACAAAGAGCTTTGTTGTAACACTTGCGGTACTGCCTGCCGTTGTGTGCGTTGTCATTATGATGGTTAACGGAAATATCGGAACGGGCGTTGCAGTTGCAGGAGCGTTCGGGCTTGTCCGCTTCCGCTCAGCTCCCGGTACGGCAAAGGAGATATGTGCGCTGTTTCTCGCAATGGGCACCGGACTTATAGTAGGTATGGGTTATCTTGGCTTTTCCGTTCTGTTTACGGTCATTATGTGTGCCGTGTTCATACTTTGCAGTCATCTTGATTTCGGAACAAAGAAAAATGCCGCAAAATACAAAACCTTAAATGTTACAATTCCCGAGGATTTAGACTATTCAGAAGTATTTGACGATATTTTCTCCGAATACACCTCTGACTATGAGTTAGAGCGTGTAAAAAGCACGAATATGGGCAGTATGTTCCGTCTTACTTACAGTATTTCTTTAAAAGATCCCAAAAAAGAAAAAGAAATGATTGACAAAATTCGCTGCAGAAACGGAAATCTTGAAATCACCGTTTCAAAGCAGGATAATTCGACTGCGGAGCTATAAGGAGAATTTTTCTATGAAAAAAATGAAGTTGTTTTCTATAATTTTGGCGATATTACTTATATTTTCCGCCTGCGGCAAGACGGGAACAGAGAACGGTGAAAATGGACTTGCGGACAATTCCAATGAAAACAACACCGCCGAACCCGTAGATGTTGATTTTTCAAAAACCGATGACGATATGTTTTCTAACCGTGATCTTAAAGCGGAAGGCAGTGAGAACGCAGACGGTAGCAACGGTACACAGATAAAGCTTAACGGAAATTCCATTTCCTGTAGCTCGAACTCAGTGCAAATAACAGGCACAACGGCAACCATAACGGGTGACGGTACCTATATTCTGTCGGGAACGCTTAATGACGGTATGATAATTGTCAACGCAGGGGATAAGGATAAACCTCAGCTTATTTTAAACGGAGTTACAATAAACAGCGAAACCTCTGCACCGATATACGTATTAAATGCCGATAAGACATTTGTCACTTTGGCAAAGGGCACAACAAATACACTTTCCAACGGCGGAACCTTTACCGCAATTGACGAAAACAACATTGACGCAGTAATTTTTGCTAAAGACGATTTAACCTTAAACGGTTCGGGCTCTCTTACTGTAAATTCACCTGCAGGTCACGGAATAGTGTGCAAGGACGATTTGGTGTTAGCAGGGGGAACCTATACCGTCAATTCCGCTTCCCACGGATTAGACGCCAATGACAGCATAAGAATTACAAATACTGCATTGACTGTAGATGCAGGCAAAGACGGAATCCATTCGGAAAATTCCGACGACGAAAGTCTTGGGTATATTTATATTTCAAGCGGCACCTTTGACATTTCCGCCGAGGGAGACGGCATAAGCGCTGAATCTACTATGCAAATCGAGGGCGGAAGCTTCAATATAGTATCGGGCGGAGGAAGCGTCAATGCCTCAAAGCAAACCTCGGATTCTTGGGGCGGTTTTATGGGTGGATTTATGGGCGGAAACAGAGGACCTTCCTCTAATTCCTCTTCCAATACTACCGACAGCTCAACAAGTATAAAGGGTATAAAGGTTGCAGGCAGTCTTTTAATCAGTGACGGCACATTCACCGTTGACAGCGCAGACGATGCCGTTCATTCCAACGGAACTATCGTTGTCAACGGCGGAACCTTCAATATAGCAACAGGGGATGACGGCTTCCACGCCGATGAAGCGCTGACTATTACCGCCGGAACGATAAATATTACGGAAAGCTACGAAGGACTTGAAGCGCTCAATGTCAAGATTGCAGGCGGTAATATAAAAATCGTTGCAACGGATGACGGCATTAACGCTGCAGGCGGCACGGATTCCAGCGGCTTTGGCGGAATGAGGGGGAATGACAGCTTTGGCAGACCCGGGGGTCAGGGAGGTCCCGGCGGTCAGGGTGGACCAGGCGGTCAGGGCGGACCCGGCGGTCAGGGCGGACCCGGCGGAGGTCAAGGAGGTCCCGGAGGTCAAGGTGGACCCGGCGGCGGAAGCTCTTCCTCCAACGGCACAATTGTAATTTCAGGCGGAACGATATATGTCAAAGCATCGGGTGACGGAATTGATGCAAACGGCACATTGGAGATAACGGGCGGAAATATAACCGTCTGCGGACCTACGCAAGGTGACACCGCCACTTTGGATTATGACGTCAGCGGTGTAATTACAGGCGGCACGTTTATCGGAACGGGCGCGGCAGGTATGGCGCAGTCCTTCAGCGATTCCAAGCAAGGTGTTGTGGCAGTGAATGTGGGCAATCAAGCCGCAGGTACACAAATTACGTTAAAGGATAAATCGGGCAATACGCTCATTTCTTACAACCCCGAGCTTTCATTTCAAGTAGTTATTCTGAGCACTCCCGATTTAGTTAAAGGCGAAACCTATTCGCTTTCCGTCGGCTCTCTCTCAGAAGAAATTAAAGCGAGCTGAAAAATGCATAAAGACCTCATATAGCAATATATGGGGTCTTTTTTATATCCGGACTTACCTGATTATTTATGAAATTTTTTATAGACATTCGACTTACATTTTGTTACAATATTAAAAGGAAGTGATAACAATGAGCAATGCAAGAGAATATGATAATTTGTCCCTGATGACTGAGCTTTACGAGCTCACTCAAGCTAACGGTTGGCTTTGCTGCGGTAAGGGCGAAGAAATTGCGTATTTCGATTTATATTTCAGAAAAGTTCCCGACAAAGGCGGCTTTGCAATATTTGCAGGGCTTTCTCAGATTATAGATTATATAAACAGTTATGAATTTAAGGAAGAGGATTTGCAGTATCTTCTGTCGCAGGGCTGTTCGGAGGAGTTTATTGATTATCTTCGCAATTTCAAGTTTTCCTGCGACATTTGGGCAGTTCCCGAGGGCACTCCCGTTTTCCCTAACGAACCTTTGATTAAAGTGCGAGGTCCTATTGTTCAGGCACAGCTTCTTGAAACGGTTTTGCTTGTATTTATGAATCAGCAAAGTCTTATCGCTACAAAAGCCAACAGACTTGTTAGGGCTGCCAAGGGAACAAATGTGGCAGAGTTTGGCACACGCCGTGCCTCGTCTTTCGACGGTGCGCATTTCGGCGCAAGGGCGGCGTATATCGGCGGTTGTATCGGCACATCGGGTATTCGCCAAAGCAAAACCTTTGACATTCCCGGTATCAATACAATGATTCACTCGTGGGTTGAAATGTTTGATTCCGAGTATGAGGCGTTTTGCGAATATGCCCGTCTTTACCCTGATAATTGCTCCTTTGTTGTGGACACCTACGACACGGTTCGTTTCGGCGTTCCCAATGCTATCCGTGCCTTTAACGATGTTTTAAAGCCTATGGGCAAGCGCCCTGTAAGCGTAAGAATTGATTCGGGCGATATTACTTATCTTTCAAAAAAGGTTAGAAAAATGCTCAATGAAGCAGGGTACCCTGACTGTATGATAACGGCTTCAAACTCGTTTGACGAGTATATTATTTCGGATATGATTTCCCAGGGGGCAAAGGTGGACTGCTTTATTGTAGGCGAAAGGCTTATCAATTCTGCATCGTCACCGCTTTTCAGCGGAGTTTACAAGCTTTGCGCCCTTGAAAAGGACGGGGAGATAATCCCGAAAATCAACCTTTCCGAAAATGTAAGTAAGATAAATACGCCTCATTCAAAGAAATTTTACAGGCTTTTTGACTGCGACACGGGCAAGGCTATTGCAGACGTATTAACTCTTCACGATGAAACCATTGACGAGTCAAAGCCCTACACGCTCTTTGACCCTGATTTTACCTGGAAGCGCAAAGAGGTTGAAAATTTCGTTGCAAGGGAAATGCTCGTTCCCGTTTATGTGGGCGGTGAATACGTTTATTCCGAACCCTCTGTCAGCGAAATTCGGGATTACTGCTCAGAGCAAATCGACACTCTTTGGGAAGAGGTAAAACGGTTTGAAAATCCCCATTCGTATTACGTTGACCTTTCCGAAAAGCTTTGGAAAATAAGGAAAGAGCTTATAGAAAAGCATAAAGGAGTGTAAGCTTATGAATATTTGGCATGATATTAACCGTGAAAGAATTAAACAAAATGCCTTTGACGTTGTAATTGAAATCAGCAAGGGCAGTAAAATGAAATATGAGCTGGACAAAGAGACGGGTATGCTCAAGCTTGACCGTGTTCTTCACACTTCAACCCATTACCCTGCAAATTACGGCTTTATTCCTTTGACTTATGCCGAGGATAACGACCCTCTTGACGCTTTGGTGCTTTGCGCTGAGCAAATTGAGCCGATGACGCTGGTTCGCTGTTATCCGATAGGCGTAATTTCAATGCTTGACAACGGCGCTCCGGACCATAAAATAATTGCAATTCCCTTTGGCGACCCCACGTATAACAGCTATAAAGACATTGACCAGCTTCCCTCGCATATTTTTGAGGAAATCAAGCACTTTTTCAGAGTTTATAAAACCCTTGAAAATAAAGAAACGGTTGTTGACGAAGCAAAGGATGTCACAAGTGCCATAGAAATTGTTGAAAAGGCAATCGAAGGGTACATCAAGAAATATAGAAGATAAAAAAGATAAAATTTGTATTATGCTTTGCGGTAGGTTTTTCCTACCGCTTATTTTTTTGTCTTTTCTCGCCGATTTCCACAAATTTCCTTGAAAATGTTTGTTAAAAAATTTATAAAAACTATTGAAATTTCATTTTTTAGGCTGTATAATGTACTCACAGTGGTGGAAAGTGGGTAATAATTTCATCATAAATTCATCAAAGTGGTGAATTTTTCACTGAATTTTTATAAAGAAAGGATATGAAGACGGTGTATTTTAATTTTACATATAATCATACGTTAGACGCTAAAAACCGTCTTTTTATCCCTGCAAAATTCCGTGAGCAGTTAGGCGAGGAATTTGTAATTTTTAAAGGCCCCGAAAAATGCCTTTATGTTTACGATAAAGCAACCTTTGAAGAGGTAAGCCGTCAGTTTATAACTAAAGACCGTACGCGTCAGCGTTCGTTCTTCAGTCAGGTTCACGAAACGGGAGTGGACAAGCAAGGCAGAGTTACCCTTTCTGCAGACGAAGTCGAGCACGCGTGTCTTTCAAAAGACGCTGTAATTATCGGTGCAGGTCAAAGAGTTGAAATCTGGGCTGCCGAAGAATTCCAAAGCGCAATTACTCCAATATCGCAGCTTGACGGTATTGACGAGTTCATTTTCTAACGGTGGCGAATATGGAATTTTCACATATTTCAGTCCTTTTCGAAGAAACAATAGAATCCCTTAACATTAAGCAGGACGGGCTTTATGTTGACTGTACCTGCGGCGGAGCAGGTCATTCCAAGGAAATATTAAATCGTCTTAAATCGGGGCGCCTTGTAGCAATTGACCGTGACCCCGACGCCATAGAGGTAATAAACGAGCGCATAGGCGCTGATAAACGAGTAGAAATAGTTTGTAACACGTTTGACAATATAAAAACCATTTTGGGTGAGAGAAAGGCAGACGGAATCCTTGCAGATTTAGGCGTAAGCTCTTTTCAGCTTGACAGTGCCGAAAGAGGCTTTTCTTTTCATAACGACGCTTTTCTTGATATGAGAATGAGCAAATCGGGAAAAAGCGCTTACGATGTTGTGAACACCTACAGCGAAGAGGAGCTTTCAGACATTCTCTTTAAATACGGCGAGGAAAAATTCGCTCGAAACATTGCTAAAAACATAGTAAAAGAGAGAGCAGTCGCGCCCATAGAAACTACGCTGGAGCTGGCAGAAATCGTAAAAAACTCCTATCCTGCAAAATTCCGAAGGGACGGTCACCCTGCAAGAAAAACCTTTCAGGCAATAAGAATTGAGGTAAATGATGAGCTTACAATGCTCGCAGGCGCCGTACAGGATATGTTCGATTCCCTAAAAATCGGCGGACGGCTTTCCGTAATAACTTTCCACTCGCTTGAGGACAGAATAGTAAAAGAAAAATTCAAAGAATTTACAATAGGTTGCACTTGTCCCAAAGAATTTCCTGTTTGCGTGTGCGGTAAACGCCCTTCGGGAAAAATCGTAAACAAAGGTATTACGGCAAGTGAAAAAGAATTAAACGACAATAACAGAAGCCGCAGCGCAAGGCTTCGCACCATAGAAAAAATCGGGTAAAGGAAGAGAAAAATGGCACAAAATACAAGATATAATATTGAGCTTTTTGAGCCAGCCGCCCCAAGAGGGACAAGCGCCGCTCCTAAAATAAAACAGAATAATCAAAGACCTGACCTTAAGGTTTTGGAAAAGCCGCGTAAGACGCAGGCTCAAATCAAGGCGCAAAATGCAGCTTCAAATAGGAAGATATTTAAAATAATCGCAGTGGCAAGCATTTGCCTGTGCTTCCTTGCGGCTGTAATTTACAGCACATTGCAGCTTGATGAAATCAACCGCGATATTGCGTCAATTGATAAACAGATGAGAGTAGCCAAAAGCGAAACGGTGCGTCTTAATATGGAAATAAATTCAATTATTTCCATGGACAAGGTTGAGGATTACGCCGCCAACACACTCGGTATGTCAAAGGTACAGAATTATCAGGTGGTTTATGTTGACCTGTCTTCATCCGACCGTGTACTTATGGCGAGCGGAAAAGAAACCGAACAGACAAATGTAATAAATCAGGAAAACGACTAATATTTATAAAAGAGAGTTGAGTACGCTTGACTCTCCTTGTTTTCGTATATAGGATAAATTTATTTTTACAAATTCTAAGAGAGGGGCAGCAGAAAATGAAAAGAAAACCGACAAAAAGAATGGCGCTGAGGTCTCATATTGCCTTTTTTTTACTTTCTGCTTTTATGCTGGCCCTAATCGGAAATCTTTTTTGGCTTCAGATCATAAACGGCGAATCTTACCGCCTTAAGGCTGAACGCCAGCAGATGAGCGACACGGTTTTAAGCGCCCACAGAGGTGTGATTTACGATTCAAATATGAAGGTAATAGCACAGAGCGCAACGGCGTATCTTGTTTATATAAACCCTTCAATGATTAAAACGGAAACTCAGAAAACACTTGTTGTTGACGGTCTTTCACAAATTTTTGACATTGACCGCGAAACTATTTTGAAAAAGGCTGAGAAAAGCTCCTACGGTTACGAAAAAATAATAGGCAAAATCGATCAGACAAAGAAGGATGAGATTTCGGCATATATTGCTGAACATTCTAAAGAAAAACTCAGCACGATAATAGGTATTGACCCCGATACAAAGCGTTATTACCCGTTAGGATCTTTTGCTTCAAGCATTGTGGGCTTTACAGGCTCGGAAGACGTTGGCAGATCCGGTCTTGAGCTTTATTACAATTCCGAGCTTACGGGTACTTCGGGCAGAATTATTACTGCAAAAAATGCGCTTGCAGACGCTATGCCCAACGATTATGAAACAACCTACGACGCTTCGGACGGCAGCAGTCTTGTTCTTACCATTGACGAGGTAATTCAGTATTATCTTGAACAGCAGTTAATGCAGGCTATTGAAGAATGTGAAGCAAAATATGCCTACGGAATTGTAATGGACGTTGAAACGGGCGCAATTCTCGGTATGTCGTCAATGCCTGATTACAATCTCAACGAACCCTACACTATAAAATCCGAAGCAGCCCTTGGCGCTATTGATGAGCTTGAAACTGACGAAGAGAAAAAACAGGCCACAAGCGACGCTTTGTATGCTCAATGGCGAAACAGAGCAATAAGCGACTCTTATGAGCCGGGCTCGGTTTTCAAAATATTTGTAGCAGCGGCAGGGCTTGAAGAGGGTGTTATAACCCCCGAAAGCACATATAACTGCACGGGTCAAATTAAGGTTGCAAATTACTATCAGCACTGTTACCACCATACTGCCCACGGCGTTCAAACTCTTCGTGAGGCGTTGCCTTATTCCTGCAACACATTCTTTATAACTCTCGGTCAAAAACTGGGCAGAGAAAAGTTTTTCAAATATTTTGAAGCATTCGGATTTACAACCAAAACGGGAATCGACTTACCCGCTGAGGCAACACCGAAAGAGGGCGTTACCTATTACGGCGTTAATAAGCTTGGAATTGCAGAGCTTTCTTCCGAATCCTTCGGTCAGACCTTCCAGATAACCCCCATTCAAATGATAACTGCCGTAGCATCCCTGGGCAATGACGGAAAGCTTATGACACCTTACATAGTTGCAAAGGTTCTGGATGCAGACGGCAATATCATAAAAGAAACAACTCCCACGGTAAAAAGACAGGTAGTTTCAGAACAAACTGCAAAAACAATTTCTTCTTTTATGGAAGAGGTTGTAATATCCGGCACAGCTAAGAATGCTTACGTTGCAGGCTACCACATTTGCGGCAAAACGGGTACCAGTGATAAGCTTACCGTTCCCGGCGAAAACATTGCTTCATTTGCCGGATTTGCCCCTGCAAACGATCCCAAAATTGCGGTGCTCATAGCCATAGACGAACCGCAGGGAATAAATACAGGCGGCGGTGCGGCAGCTCCCGTTGCAGGCAGAATTTTTGAAAATGTTCTTGCATATCTCAACATCAATCCTCAATACAGCGACAGCGAAATTGAGAGCTTGACAATGACAGCTCCGAATCTTGTAGGTCAAACAACAACCTCAGCCGTAAGCAGTGCCTCGAACTTCACGGTAAGAATTGTCGGTTCAGGCGAAAAGGTATTGACACAGGTTCCATCATCCGGGCAGTCAATGCCAAAGGGCGGAGTAATTGTCGTTTATACTGAGGAAGATGCATCAAGAGAAACAGGTGAAGTTCCGAATCTTACAGGGCTTACCTTAACCGAGGCAAACAGAAAAGCCGTGAACGCAGGCTTTAACATTAAAATTTCAGGTGCTACTCAAACTAAAGGAAATATACTGTCATACAGGCAAAGCGTTCCGGAAGGAACTAACGCAGAGCTGGGCACTACAATTACTGTTTATTTCAGGTCAGACCAAGACGTGTCGGATTAAATTATTTTATGAGGTAATATTTATGAAGCTTTCTGCACTCCTTAAAGGAGTAGGGGAAATACCCCCTTCGCAGGACGTTGAAATAGAAAATGTTACAGACAAATTATCAGAGGTTAAAAATAATACGCTCTTCGTTTGTATTGACGGCGACACTTTTGACGGAAATGACTTTGTTCCCGAGGCTTTGCTCAAAGGAGCGGTAGCAGTAGTTTCCGAAAAGCCGACAAAGGCTGAAATTTCAATAAAAGTAACCGCTTCCCGAAAAGCGCTTGCAGTGATTGCGGCTAACTTTTACGGCAATCCTGCAAATAAGCTTAAAATTATCGGAATAACGGGAACGAACGGAAAAACGACAACGGCTTATCTTGTAAGACATATTCTCGAATATTCGGGCAAAAGATGCGGTCTTATAGGTACCGTGAAAAATATTACGGGTGAAAAATTTGCTTACTCAACCCGCACAACACCCGAAGCCACAGATTTGCAAAAAGCATTTTACGAAATGGTAAAAAACGGTTGTGAATACTGCGTTTCGGAAATTTCATCTCAAGCGCTTGTGCAAAGCAGGGCTGAGGGCGTAAGCTTTTGCGCTTCTGCAATAACAAACATAACGCCTGAGCATCTCAACTATCATCTCAATATGGAAAACTATATTTCTGCAAAACTTTTGCTGTTCCGCAACAGCGATTTTGCCGTAATAAACGTTGACGATAAAAATATTTACGAAAATAAAAGCAGAATAGCTTGCAGGCAGATCACAGTATCGCTGAAAGACAGAATTGCAGATTATTTTGCTCAAAATATTGTTTCAACTGCGGTGGGCGTTGAGTTTGAGTTTCTTCACGATAAGATTTATAAGGCTTTTATCCCACTGCCCGGCATATATAACATATATAACGCTATGTGTGCTATTGCCGTTTGCTCAGAGCTTGGAATTGACATACAAAAAAGTGTAGATGCAATTAAAGTTTTCGGCGGTGTTGAGGGCAGATGTGAAAAAATACCTACAAACCGTGATTTTACAGTGATTATTGATTACGCTCATACCCCTGACGGCTTTCAAAATGTAATATCTTCTGCAAGAGAGTTTACCGAAAACAGAATTATAACGGTTTTCGGTTGCGGCGGCGACAGAGATAAAAGCAAAAGAGCGGTTATGGGAAAAATCGCAAGCGAGCTTTCCGATGTGGTATTTGTTACTGACGACAATCCCAGAACCGAAAACCCCGTCAGAATAATTTGCGACATTTTAGAGGGAATGAGCGGTACAAAATGCCATTATGCCGTTGTGTCAGACAGAAAAGATGCAATAGGCTTTGCACTTAATATTGCCGAAAAGGGCGATACTGTTTTGATTTTGGGCAAGGGGCATGAAAAATATCAAATAACTGCAAAGGGCGAAATACCCTTTGACGAAAAAGAGATAATAGAAGAATTTTTAAAACAGGACGTAAAAATATGGAACTCCAACTGACTGAAATTGCAAGCGCTTTAGGAAGCCGCTTGCAAAGTGATAAGACAATTACAAAAATTTCTTTGGACAGCCGTGACGTTGATGAAAATACGCTTTTTTTCGCAATAAAAGGCGAGCGGTTTGACGCTCACGATTTTGCAAAGCAGGTGGAAGACAACGGCGCCGCGGCACTTGTCTGTCATAAAAAGGTCGATGTTTCCTGCCCTGTGATATATGTTGACGACACGAAAAAAGCTCTTTTGCAGTTGTCGTCATATTACAGAAACAAATTTGAAGATTTAATTCTAATCGGCATAACGGGCAGCGTAGGTAAAACCACAACAAAAGAAATGATTGCCTGCGTTATGGAACAAAGATATAAAACTTTAAAAACCGAGGGCAATTTCAATAATGAAATCGGTATGCCGAAAACGCTTTTCAGACTTGATAAAACGGTGGAATGTGCAGTAATTGAAATGGGAATGAGCGAGTTCGGAGAAATATCGGCTCTCACTAATGCGGCTTGTCCAAACGGCGCTGTTATTTCAAATATCGGCGTTTCCCATATTGAAAATTTAGGCTCAAGAGACGGAATTTTCAAGGCAAAAATGGAAATGATTGAAGGACTTAAAAAGGGCGGACCTCTTGTGCTGAACGGTGATGACGACAAGCTTTCAACCGTTGAAAACAGTGACTTTAATGTGATTTTTTACGGAATAGAAAACAAAAATTGCGATGTCCGTGCCATAGATATAACAGAGCACGATTTACATACGGATTTTACGGTAATTTGCAAAGAGGGAACACAAAAAATCACCTTGCCGACGGTAGGCAAACATAATGTTTATAATGCTCTGGCGGCAATTTCCATAGGACTGAGCTTCGGCGTTTCTCTTGAAAGCGCCGCAAACGGACTTAAAGATTACGTTCCCTCGGGAATGAGGCAACGAATTAAAAAAATCGGCAATATAACCTTTATTGAGGATTGCTACAATGCAAGCCCCGATTCACAAAAAGCGGCGCTAAATTCCCTTTGTACCGTTGCAGGCGGCAGAAAAATTGCGGTGCTCGGCGATATGCTGGAGCTGGGCTCTTACACCGAAACTGCTCACAGAACGGTAGGCGAATATGCCGCACAGAAAAATATAGATTTGCTTTACACTTTGGGCGAAAGCTCAAAATATATGGCAGACAGCGCAAGAAAATGCGGACTGAAAAATGTTTTTGAATATAATGATAAGGAATGCCTCGCAAACGATTTGCTTTCGGAATTAAAAGACGGCGATACCGTTATTTTCAAGGCAAGCAGAGGTATGAAGCTTGAAGAAGTATTCAGAATAATATACGAAAAATTAACGGAGGAATAAAAATGAATGTTTATGTAGCTTTAGCGGTAGTTGCGGTGGTCAGCTTCTTAATTTCATTCGGCTTGGGATTTGTCCTGATTCCGTGGCTTAAAAAGTTAAAATTCGGGCAAAATATTCTTCTTGAAGACGGCCCCGTTTGGCATAAATCAAAGCAGGGAACACCTACAATGGGCGGAATAATGTTTATTGTAAGCACGGTTCTCTCTGTTATCGCAGTACTAATCACCGATAAAATTCTCGGCGGAAATCTTTTCGCAGGGGAAACTGCCGTTCCCGATAAAATGAAGGTAAAGCTTGTAAGCGCAATTATTTTAGCTCTCGGTTTCGGTATAATCGGCTTTGCAGATGACTATATTAAAGTTGTAAAAAAGCGTAATCTCGGTCTTACGATTATGCAAAAAAGCATTGCGCAGTTAGTACTGATGATAGGCTATCTTATAACCCTTTACATTAACGGGTTAACTTATATGAAAATCCCCTTTGTGGGCGCAGTTGAGCTTAAATGGTTCTTCTGGATTTTCGGCATTGCGGTAATTTACGGAACGGTTAACGCCGTAAACTTTACAGACGGTGTTGACGGACTTTGCGCAAGCGTAACCGCCGTTACGGCAATTGCCTTTACGGTAGCCGCATTGATGAGCAAATTCTTCGGAATAAGCCTTTTAGCGGCAGGACTTTGCGGCGGCTGCTTAGGATATCTTATTTGGAACCATTACCCCTCGAAGGTAATGATGGGCGACACGGGCGCGCTGTTCCTCGGCGGTTTGGTTGCAGGCTTAGCGTACGCTATCGACTGCCCGCTTATTCTCTTGCTTTTCGGCATTCTCTATGTAATCGAAGCCATGTCCGATGTTTTGCAAATTGGTTATTTCAAAGCAACACACGGCAAAAGAATATTCAAAATGGCGCCTATCCACCATCATTTTGAAATGAGCGGCTGGAAAGAGGTAAAAATAGTATCTGTATTCACGTTGGTAAATATTATCGGTTGCGCTTTAGGACTTTTAATTTATTACTACGGAGTAGTTGCAGTAAAATAATATTTTAATTGAATTTCAATTAAATGTCAGGCGGTGAGAAAATGGCAAGCGGACAAAAAACAAAAGCAAAAAAGAATAATTCGCTGTTAAATCTGTTTGTAGCAAAGGGGTCTGTTGACATTCCGTTTTTCCTTTTGCTTATGACGGTTGTAACGGTAGGGCTTGTTATGGTTTTCTCCGCAAGCTACACTTACAGCTATTATTGGCGCGGCGGCAGTACGGTTATTTTCACAAAACAGCTTATCTTTGTAGCCATAGGTCTTGTGCTTATGTGGATAGTTTCAAGAGTGCGGTATGAATATTTCCGCTATTTTGCAATATTTATCGCGGGGATTTCAGTGGCGCTTTTGGTATTGGTTTTGTTTCTTCCTGAGTACAAACCGGGTTTTAAACGCTGGATAAACTTAGGCTTTACAACGTTTCAGCCGTCAGAGATTGCAAAATTAGGACTTATAGTGCTTTTCGCTTATTTGCTTGAAAAGGACAGTAAAATAATCACAAGTAAAATTCCCAGCGATTTAAAAGTATGCAGGCGCATAAGCGGAATTACAAACGGCAAATTAGTAATTTACAAATCCTTTACAACAGTTGTTTTTTACGGAATCATAATAATGCTTTTTGCAGGGCTGGTTTACCTTGAGCATCACGTTTCAGGCACGATTTTGATTTTAGGCCTCGGCGTAATAATGCTGTTTTTGGGCGAGGTAAAAAATAAGTGGTTTTATATTATAGCCGCTCTGGTTGTAGCTCTTATCGCGATTTTGATTATCAATCCTCAAGTTCTTGCAAAATATGCAGGCGAGCGAATTGTAGCATGGCTTGATAAGGATTATGAACCAACCGGGATAGGCGGACGGTGGCAGATAAACAATTCACTTTACGCCATAGGCTCAGGCGGACTTACTGGAACGGGCCTCGGCCAGTCAAAGCAAAAGCATTTGTACGTATCGGAACCGCAAAATGACTTTATCTTTTCAATAGTCTGCGAAGAACTCGGGTTTATTGGGGCTACGGCAATAATAATTTTATTTGCGCTTTTCATTTACCGCGGAATTAAAATCGGTCTTCGAGCTAAAGATAAATTCAGTTCGCTTCTCGTTACGGGTATTTCTTTCCAAATCGGCATTCAGGTTGCCCTTAACATTGCAGTTGTAAGCGACTTTATGCCCAACACGGGTATTTCTCTGCCGTTTTTCTCAGCAGGCGGTACGTCAGTCATCATACTGCTTATGGAAATGGGTATGATACTTTCGGTTTCACGAAGTATTACGAAGAAGGAGTAATTTATGAAGATTTTGTTCGTTGCAGGCGGTACGGGCGGACATATCAATCCTGCAATAGCGGTTGCGTCTGAAATAAAACGCCTTTATCCGACAACAGAAATACTTTTTGTAGGTACAAAAAACCGTATGGAAACGAAAATTGTTCCGGCGGCAGGATTTCCCATAAAAACCGTTGAAATGAACGGATTTTCAAGAAAAATAAGTATAAACGGCATAAAAAATAACGTTAAAACCGCACGCCTTGCAATTCGGGCATCAGCAGAGGCTAAGAAAATTATTAAGGAATTTTCACCCGATGTTGCAGTTGGCTTCGGCGGATATGTTACAGGTCCCGTTCTTCGTGCGGCGGCAAGAATGAAAATTCCCACTTGTATTCACGAGCAAAACGCCTTTCCCGGCGTTGCCAATAAAGCTCTTGCCAAAATGGTGGACAGAGTAATGCTCACGTCACCTGAAGCCGAGAAATATATGAAATGCAAAAACGCACCTGTCGTTACGGGGCTTCCCGTTCGTAGGCAGATTTTGCATGCAGACAGAGATTTTGCAAGAGCTGCGCTCAATGTAAAACCCAATGAAATGCTTGTGCTTTCAATGGGCGGCTCACTGGGAGCGAGAGAAATCAACAACGCCATTATCGGTATGCTTTCAGAGCTTCACAACGAAAAAGATATTAAGTTTATTCACGCGGCAGGTCAGTACGGCGGATTCGTTTGGGATGAGCTTAAAAAACTCAACATCCCGTACGGAAAAAATACGAATATTGACCTTCGTGAGTACATAAATGATATGGATATTTGCCTTCCTGCCTGTGATTTGGTAATAAGCAGGGCAGGAGCCAGCTCAATTTCGGAAATAAGCGCACTTGCCAAGCCCTCTATTCTTATTCCGTCTCCCAATGTGGCTGAAAACCATCAGTTCCACAATGCGAATACTTTGGCATCAAACGGCGGCGCAATACTTATTGAAGAAAAGGATTTAACACCTGCTCTTTTAGCACAGACAGTCAAAGAGCTGAAAAACAACCGCAATAAACTTGAAGAAATTTCAGTAAGAGCATCAGAAAAAGCAAAAACAAACGCCCTTTCCGAAATTTGCAAAATAGTAGTTTCTCTTGCGGAAAACAGATAAAATTTTTAACAAAGATCACCCATTTTGCATAGTATGTTACGCAATACTAAATGCAAAAGGGCGTGTAGAAATTGGATAAAATAGTAATAAACGGCAAGCAGAAACTCCGCGGAGAAATTTCGGTTCAGGGTGCTAAAAACAGCGTTTTGCCAATACTCGTTGCCACACTTTTAGTGAACGGAGTTTCAGTCATACATAACTGTCCCTGCCTTTCAGACGTAGATGCAACCGTGAAAATTCTTGAGTATCTCGGTTGCACGGTAAAAAGAGAAGGGCACACGGTAATAATAGATTCAAGTGATGTCAACCGTTTTGACGTTCCCGATGATTTAATGCGTGAAATGCGCTCGTCAATAGTCTTTTTGGGCGGAATACTCGGCAGAATGGGCAAAGCTGAGCTTTCAGCCCCGGGCGGGTGTGAAATAGGTCTTCGCCCCATAGATTTACATTTAACCGCAATGGAACAGTTCGGCGCTACGATTGATTCAAGCGGCGGAGCAGTTCTTTGCAGTGCGCCTGATAAGCTTCACGGCGCGCATATAAATTTGTCCTTCCCAAGCGTGGGCGCTACGGAAAATATTATTTTGGCGGCAGTTTTGGCAGATGGCACAACAACAATAACGAATGCGGCAAGGGAACCCGAAATTTGCGATTTAGCCGATTTTCTTAACAGATGCGGCGCAAAAATTCACGGGGCAGGCGACGGCACTGTTACCGTTGAAGGCGTAAAAAAGCTTCACGGAACAGAGCACACCGTTATTCCCGACAGAATAGTCGCTTCAACTTATATGATAGCCGCCGCAATGACAGGCGGAAGACTTTGCTTAAAAGACGTTATCCCGTCGCACATCGGTCCTGTTTTCAGCCCCTTGAGAGAAGCTGGGTGTGACATTACCGTGAGCGGCAGGTGGGTTTGTCTTGAAGCTCCGAGAAGACTTCGCAGAATTAAAATGATAAGAACAATGCCTTATCCCGGCTTTCCCACAGATGTTCAGGCGCAGATTATGGCGCTTACAACCGTGGCAGAGGGTACGAGCGTTATCATTGAAAATATTTTTGAAAGCAGATTTAAACATATCGGAGAATTTTTAAGATTCGGTGCAAAAATCAGCGCTGAGGGCAGAATGGCGGTTGTTGAAGGCGTTAAAGAGCTTCACCCTGCATTTGTAAAAGCAACTGATTTGCGCGGCGGAATTGCTATGGTACTGGAAGGGCTTTGCGCCGAGGGTGAAACAACGGTTTCCGATATTTATCACATAGACAGAGGATATGAAGAGCCCGAAAATGTATTTTCATTTTTAGGGGCAGATGTTAAAAGGATGACGGATAATGAACGAAAAGAGGTCAAACCCGAAGAAATCTTATTATCATAATGCTTCAAGGACACCGCAGGGGGCGGCGCCTGTTCGCAGTAACCAGATGTCTGCCGACGAGCGTATAGTAAGCCGTGCAAATGCCAGAAAAAGAAGAAACAGAAGAAAAAAACTGATTTTTCGTGGAGTGATCGGCGGATTTTTCCTGATAGCGGCAACTGTCTTAGTGCTTATTATGTTTTTTAATATAAACACCATTACCGTTTCGGGTGACGATGTTTATTCCGATACGGATATTATTGAGGCGTCAGATGTAAAAACAGGGGATAATCTTATTTTCGTATCTGCAAAAAAAATAAATAAAAAAGTAACGGAAAATCTTCCCTACGTAAAATCCGTAAAAGTAAAAAGGCATCTTCCCGCAACGCTTGAAATAGTCGTTACGAAAACCGTTGCAGAGTACGCTGTTATGATTGACACGCAATATACACTCCTTGACGGTGACGGCAAGGTACTTGAAAAAGGTCTCGATTTCGTAGGCGAAAATATAATAGTTGCAAATTTAGGTAAGGTGACATCGGCTGAAACAGGAACAATAGTAGAGCTTGAAGACCAAAAGATTTTTGACAAGCTGATTAAACTGAAAAGCGCATTCAGTGAAACGGGAATTACTGGAATAACCTCTGCCGACCTTACAAATATTTACGATATAAGGCTTATATATCAAGGCAGAATAACCTTAATTCTCGGTGAGACCGATTCCGATAATATGGTTCATAAGCTGTCCCTTGCCAAAGAGGCTATTAAAACACAGGATGAGGAAAACAACACTTACAGGGGAACCATAAATCTTACGGTAAGCGGAAAGGCATTTTGGGCGGAGGAAACGGTGACGGAATCCCAGCCTGAAGAACCTGCTTCCGATGAAAACGAACCCGCAGTTTCTGAGGAAAATACGGAGAATAATACGGAAAACGAACCCGAAAATACCACTTCACAGGCGGCATAAACAGAAAAATGTTAATTTTCTGTAAAAAAGTACAGTTTTTTAAAAAAATCTATACAATATATATTGCAAATATTTTTCAATAATGTTAAAATTACCTATGAATAAAATCAATAGGTGTGAAAATTTCTATACATAGGAGGATGTTTAAAATGGCATTCGAAATTGATAATCAGTACGAGGATATTACTAACATTAAAGTCATCGGCGTTGGCGGCGGCGGCGGAAACGCAATCAACCGTATGGGCAAGGCCGGAATCAGCGGCGTTCATCTTATTGCAGTTAACACTGATAAGCAGGCTCTTGCACGTTCAATTGCAGAAGAAAAAATACAAATCGGTGAAAAGGTTACTTCAGGCAGAGGCGCAGGTGCAAAACCCGAAATCGGCCAGAAATCAGCCGAAGAGAACAGAGACGCTATCATTGAGGCTCTTAACGGCACACAGATGGTATTCGTTACAGCAGGTATGGGCGGCGGAACAGGTACGGGCGCTGCTCCCATTATCGCTGAAATTGCTAAGGAAAAGGGCATTCTTACAGTAGGTATTGTTACAAAGCCCTTCGCATTTGAAGGCGCTCACAGAATGAAGCAGGCTGAGGCAGGCATTGCAGAGCTTGCACAGCACGTTGATTCACTTATCGTAATTCCTAACGAAAGACTTAAATATGTTTCAGAGCAAAAGCTTACTCTTGCAAACGCATTTGAAATTGCCGACGACGTTCTCCGTCAGGGCGTAAACAGCGTTACAGAGCTTATTACTATGCCTGCATTCATTAACCTTGACTTTGCAGACGTAACCTCAATTATGAAGGACGCAGGTCATGCTCATATGGGTATCGGCAGAGCAAGCGGTAAGGATAAGGCAGAGCAGGCTGCAAATGCGGCTATTACAAGCCCCCTTCTTGAAACAACAATTAACGGCGCTAAGGGCGTAATTATCAGCATTACGGCATCTCCCGACATCACTTTGGAAGACGTTGACACGGCGGCAGGAATCGTTCGTGCGCAGGCTGACGAAGACGCTAACATCATCTTCGGTGTTGCATTTGACGACAAGCTTGATGACGAAATGATAGTTACCGTTATTGCAACAGGCTTCGGTCTTGACGCAAACGGTATGGCAAAGAGACCGTCTTACAATGAAAGCATTGACATCAGCTCAAATTCAGGCTCAAGCTTCGGCGCTGACGACGATATGGGCGACATTCTTGACCTTTTCAAGAGCAAGAGATAATTTTGACTGTAAATGAATTACCCCTTGACAATTTTGTCAAGGGGTGTTTTTGTTATTTACTGTATTAACTTTGAACTTTAAAGACTGAAATCGTCTTCGCTGAAATTGCCCAAAGACCTTGGGCGCTTCGGCTGGCGTTTTAATATATCGTAGCTGAATTTTTTACAGTAATCGTCCTTTTCCATAACTCCTTTTTTAATGCAGAGCACATTTTCACCGTCAGGAGATAGCTTGCCGTGAGCGCAATAAGAGCAGGAGGGGGATATTTTTTTTTCATTTAAAATTTTACTTCTCATTTTATTCGCTGTTCAATACTTGATTATCAAAGTACTGTTCCTTTCAATGCGTTTCCGTATCATTATAATTTTAACATATCTTTCTCTTTCTTTCAACATTTAAAATCATGGAAATGCACATAAAAATAAAGGTTATAACCGTCGGAACGGATACTGACGTTACGGAAACTCTGGCAGTTGAAAACGTGTATGACACGTTTTGCTCAATGGGAAAATAATATAAAATTAAGTGGCATATTGAGGCAGAAAGAGCGGCATTCAGTATTCTGCCTACAAAAAACAGTTTATATTGCAAAGTGCAGGTTTTTAAATATTTCAATACTTGACAGTGAACGCAAATTCCGCCGAAGCCGCAAAGCGCCGTAACCACGGGGATAGGGTAATTCTGCGCAACGGTTACCGCTCCTGATGTGACCTCTGCAATTGAGCTTATAAATTCGCCTGCTCTGCCTGCCTTTATTACAATACAGGCGGTATAAGCGGAAAAAAGTATTACCCAAGCGCAAATTCTCATTGTGGCTTCAAAAGCATCCCAAACCGAAAAAGTAATATCGTCTGTGGAAAAGACTTTTTTGCTTTTACAAATCGGCGCCCTTGTTTCGCCGTTAGATAAAAATCTTGTGAGCACGCCGATAATCA
Source organism: Oscillospiraceae bacterium (assembly GCA_022508785.1). Classification (GTDB taxonomy): domain Bacteria; phylum Bacillota; class Clostridia; order Oscillospirales; family Acutalibacteraceae; genus Fimenecus. The sequence goes on along the minus strand of JAFLUN010000004.1, from coordinate 29,136 downwards.
CAGACGATATGCACAGGGAAATGAAAATTACAAGTCCTATTTCAGCGCTGCCGTAAATATTAACGCCCAGCACAGAAAGAGTAAATGCAGGGCCTGCATTCATACAAAAAATGCAAAGCCTTTTTGCTTCGTTTTCGGTTATATCCCCACGCTGTAATGCGTCGGCAGTCAGCTTTGCACCTACGGGGTATCCGCCGATAAGGGACATAAAAATAATCGAACCTGCACTTTCAGGCAAAAGAAACAGAAATTTGGTGGCTTTTCCAAATACCTTGCAGGGTAGATAAAACGCATCAGTCCGCATAATGAAGGTTGAAAGCGCCATAAAGGGAAAAAGAGAGGGAATAAGAGAGTTTAAGCAAATATTAACGCCATTTTTTGCGCCGTCCAATGTGGTTTCGGGAAAAGCGAAAAAAGCAACTCCTAAAAAAATCACCGTTGTAAATAAAATAATGTTAAGTTTCGGTTTTATAATTATCATAATTCACACCCGATATAATATATTTAAAAGTAGGTGGAGTGATGAATGATTCTAAAAAAATGAGGTGATTTTTTGAGAAATAAAAGTAAACACAGTAAGAAAAAAATCACGCCGACGGATAATTTGGGATTCTCCCCGCAGCTCACGGTAACGGGCAACCGTGAGGCGATTTTGGAAGGGTGCCGTAAAATAAAAGAATACGATGACGGCAAGCTAACCTTTAGTATGGGCAACTTAAATGTATGCTTTTGCGGAAATAATCTTATTATCAAAAATTACGGCGAAGATTTTGCCGTTATTTGCGGTGAGTTTTCGGATATTTCTTTTGGATAATAGGTGAAAATATGATAATTAAAATTTTAAGATACATAATAGGCTTTGTAACCTTTAAAGCCAGCGGCGGATTTTGCGAGCGTTTTATAAATCTTTGCGAAAATGAGAATATACAGTTGTGGAATATTGAAAATAAAAACGGCGAAATAACGGCAAGCACTACCGTGAGCGGATATAAAAGGATAAGAAAAGCCTCAAAAAATTCGGGAATGAAAACGAGAATTTTAAAAAAGACGGGTGTTCGTTTTATAATCACTCAAAATAAAATGCGTTCGGGACTTAGCTTTGGCGCTATAGCGTTTCTGCTGATTTTAATAACGCTTTCACAGTTTGCGTGGCGAATTGAAATAGTAGGAAATACCGAAATTGAAGACGAAACAATTCTTTCCGTGTTTGAGGAATACGGCGTTAAAACGGGTGCGAAAATATCCGACCTTGACCTTAGTGAAATTACGGAAAGCGTTCTTGAAAAAGTTCCCGATATTTCTTGGGCAACCGTCAACAAAAAAGGCAGTGTACTGTGCATTGAGGTCAGAGAAAAAAGAAAAATTCCCGAGCTTTATGACGCTTCCGTTCCGACAAACGTTATCGCAAGCGAGGACGGGTTAATCTTATCATCTGATGTTTTGCGCGGAACCGAAGAGGTAAAGGTCGGTTCTGCCGTAAGAAAAGGGGATTTGCTTATCAGCGGAATAGTGGTTCACCGCGACGGAACCGAGGAGCTTTTGCACGCTGACGGTTATGTCCGCGCCAAAACTCAGGATAATTTTAATATTTCAACGCAAAATCTTACTGTTTATTCTGAAAATTCGCAGAAAAAGCGTTCTGAAATTTTCTTTTTCGGAGTGCGTGTTCCGTTAGGGCTAAGCTTCGACGGCGATATTGTGAACAGCAGTGTGTCATACCTTCAAAGCGGAGATGCGGTTTTGCCCGTAGGTCTTATAAAAACGACGGGATATACGTTCTCTGATGAAACTGATGCGCCGAGCGATATGCAGAAATTGATTTGCCTTTTTAAATGCGCTGAGCATATATACAAATTGACAGATAATGCCGAGGTAAAGGAGAGTAAAATCACGGTAACCGAGAACGAAACCGATTATTCCTGCACAGTTTATTCAACTTGCGAGAAAAATATAGCAGAATTAAAAGAAATTTATACTGAAAAAACTAAAGACAAAGAGTAAAAAATATGATAGAATAGATACAAGTATATATTGATTGTGTTTTATTCTTCGAAATTTTGCAAAATCTATTAAAATCAATGAAATGAAAAGACAGGTGGGACAAATGCACGAGCAAATAATCAGCGTTGACAGAATGGAGCAGGCAGTAAGCCTTTTTGGGAATTTTGATGAAAATATTAAACTTATTGAATCCCATTACGGAGTTAAAGTCGTAAGCCGAGGCTCTGAAATTAAAATTACGGGTGAGGCTGAGCCCGTTTCAAAAGCCGTAAGGGCTATTAACGGTCTTTTGCTTCTTATTAACAAGGGCGAAGCTTTGTCTGAGCAAAATGTGCGTTATGTCATAAGCCTTGCGGACGACGGTGACGAGGACAAGCTTACAACACTTTCGGGGGACTGCATTTGCATTACAAGCAAGGGCAAACCAGTAAAGCCCAAAACACTCGGTCAAAAGAAATACGTTGATTCTATCCGCAATAATACAATAACTCTCGGCGCAGGCCCTGCCGGCACGGGTAAAACTTACCTTGCAGTTGCAATGGCGGTAAAGGCATTTCGAGCTAAAGAGGTTAACAGAATAATCCTTACCCGCCCTGCAGTTGAAGCAGGCGAAAAATTAGGCTTTTTGCCCGGTGACCTTCAGCAGAAGGTTGACCCGTATCTTCGCCCCCTTTACGATGCACTTTTTGATATGCTCGGCGCTGAAAGCTTTCAAAAATATCAGGAGCGCGGCAGTATTGAGGTAGCACCCCTGGCTTATATGCGAGGAAGAACCCTGGACGATTCTTTTATTATTCTTGACGAGGCTCAGAATACCACAAGAGAGCAGATGAAAATGTTCTTAACCCGTCTTGGCTTCGGCTCAAAAATCGTCGTAACGGGTGACGTTACTCAAATTGACCTTCCCGACGGCAAAAAGTCAGGGCTTGTGGATGCAATGAAAATTCTTAAAAATGTTGACGATATTGCAATAAATATTTTTACGGAAAAAGACGTTGTCCGTCATAAATTGGTTCAGGATATTATTAAAGCCTACGAAAAACAGGAAGAGAGAAAGAAGAAATGAACGGAAAAATTAAAGTTATAATTACAAACGACCAAAACGTTATGAAAGTTCCCACGGGGGTGAGAATGCTTATTCGCCGCTCCTGCAATGCGGTACTTACTAACGAGAATTTTTCGGGGGATGCCGAAATCAGCGTGACTATTGTTGACGATGAGAAAATCCACGGGTTAAATAAGCAGTACAGAAACGTTGACAGAAGCACGGACGTGCTCTCATTTCCTTTGGGCGAAAACGGAGTTTACGACATAAATTACGATACGGGCGCCAAAATGCTGGGGGATATTGTAATTTCCATAGAACACGCGTATATGCAGGCTGAAAAATACGGTCATTCGCTTCAGCGTGAAATCGGGTATTTAACGGTACATTCACTTCTTCATTTGTTAGGCTATGACCATGAAAACGGCGGACTTGAGGCCGTTCGTATGCGTGAAAAGGAAGAAGAGTCTTTAACTCAAATGGGCCTTAAGCGCAACGGCAGTTATTATATTGACGAGTAGGGTTGAGAGAGCTGAACACGAGCCGCCTCTCAACGGCCCTTTTTAGCGCTTTTTGCCCTTTATTTCTTTGATGGGCGTCAGCCCATCTGCATCATAAAAAACAAAAATCATCTAAAAATTTCTCGTTGAGAGGTGCTTTGCAGTTTTTGAGGAGAAGATTTTTGCCGAGGCAAGGCAAATGCCGAAGGTAATACTGACGTATTGTCGAGGCATTTAACGCAGTATCGGCGGAAATATTCCTGCAAAAACCGACTCGGGTTCAACTCTCTCAACCCTAAGCTGGAGTAGATTATGCGGGAACTGAAAAAGCTTATAAGAGGTTTCGGCTATGCCTTTGAGGGCATATTTACGGCCCTTAAAACCGAGTGCAATATGCGAGTGCATTTCATTTGCATGGCATATATGTATTTCTTCCTTTTAGCATTTGATTTTTTTGAAATATCGAGAACTCAGTTTGCGATAATTTTCATTGCAAACGGTCTTGTAATCGGCAGCGAGCTGATAAATACCGCCATAGAAGCGGCAGTCGATTTGCACGGGGAAACGCATACAAAACTCGGAAAAATAGCAAAGGACACGGCGGCAGGAGCGGTTTTGGCTTTTGCAATTGCGGCAGTTGCCTGCGGAATAGCAATAATGTATCAGCCCACGGCCTTTAAACTTTTATATAATTACTTTGCAACTCATATTTTTGCTTTGATTTTATTTGTACTTTCCTTGGCTGCGGCGGTACTTTTCATTCTTTTCGGCTTCGGAAAAAAGGAGAAAAAATGAACACATCAAAAACTGCATTTATAGCAATTATCGGTAAGGCAAATGTCGGTAAATCTTCAATACTTAACCGCCTTTTAGGGCAGAAAATTGCAATAGTGTCCTCAAAACCGCAGACAACGCGGACAAGAATAATGGGCGTGCTCACAACGGACGACAATATTCAGCTTGTGTTTACAGATACCCCGGGTTACCATAAACCGAGGACAAAGCTGGGTGAAAAAATGGTAAAGGCAGTCAGCGACAGTCTTGACGGCGTTGACGCCTGCCTTTTGGTTGTTGAGCCTGACGGAAGGCTTACCGAGGCGGAGTTAGCGCTTATAGAAAAAATGAAGAAGGGCAATCACCCTGCCGTTCTTGCCATAAATAAAATTGATACTGTCCGTGATAAAGAACAGCTTATGGGCAGAATAGCTGAGCTCAGTTCTCTCTATGACTTTAAAGCTGTTGTTCCCGTTTCGGCTCAGGACGGAAACGGTCTTAATATTTTGCTGGACGAGCTCAAGGCACTTTCGTTTGAATCCGAGCATTTCTTCCCTGATGACACTCTTACAGACCAGCCCGAAAGGGTTTTGGCAGGGGAGATAATCCGTGAAAAAATGTTAAGGCTTCTCGATAAGGAAATCCCCCACGGAACAGCCGTGAGCATTGAAAAAATGCACGAGCGTGATAACGGGATTATGGATATTGAGGCGCTGATTTACTGCGAAAGAGAAAGCCATAAGGGCATAATTATAGGTAAAAACGGCGCAATGCTTAAAAAGATTTCAACCTATGCACGCCAGGATATGGAAAGATTTTTCGACTGCAAAATTAACCTTAAATGCTGGGTAAAGGTCAAAGAGGGCTGGCGCAACCGCGAGGGTTTAATTCACAATTTCGGTCTGGACTGATGTAGATTTTTCCATATATATTTTTTGCCCGTCTGTTAAAAATAATTTCGGGTGATTTATATGGACAATATGGCAATTTGGAGCAAATTTGCCGAGACGGGCAAGGTTGAGGATTACCTTGTTTACCGCAAATCGCTTCAGAATAAAACAAAAAGTAATTTTGGGGATATAAAGGATGAGGACGAATACAGAGGGATTGATCCTCAAAGAACAGAATATTCGTGAAAAAGACAAGCTGGTTTATGTTTTAACTAAACATATGGGGCTTGTCCGCGCGTTTGTTCACGGGGCTAAGAACTTTAAAAACAAGAAGAACAACGCAACTGCTATGTTCTGTTATTCCAAAATTTCAATGCATCAGTCGGGCGACGCTTATGTTATTGATGAGGCAGAGCCTATTGAAACCTTTTTCAGGCTCGGAACGGATATTGAAAAGCTTTCCCTCGCACAGTATTTTTCCGAGCTGTGCTTGACTTTAGTTCAGGAGGGGGAGCAAAGCGAAGAATATTTGCGCTTAATGCTCAATTCCCTTCATTTTCTCGCAAAGGGCGGGAGAGCGCCCGAGCAGATAAAATCTATAACAGAGCTTCGCCTTATGTGCATTGCAGGCTATATGCCCAATTTAATAGCCTGCCACAGATGCGGTGAATACGAAACGAATACAATGTATTTTGATGTGGAACAAGGGCTCCTTTACTGTGAAAACTGCGTATCCGCAAATGTTTTATTGCCCCTTGAAATAGGGCTTATCAGGGCTATGAGGCACATTGCTTTTTCCGATTTTGAGAAAATTTATAATTTTTCAATGACGGACGAAGCCCTCGCGGACCTTAGCTTTATTACGGAAAGATACATACTTTCAAGACTTCAAAGAAACTTTAACACACTTGATTTTTATAAGGAAATAAAACAATGAACAGACATTTTTTATCTTTGGAATTAGATAAAATTCTGCAAATGCTAAGCGACACCGCAAGAAGTGCCGACGCTAAGGAAATTGCTTTGGCAATTACTCCCCAAAGCGATTTTTTTGAGGTGCAAAGACTGCTTGACGAAACGGAAGCCGCTTACATATTTATTGCAAAATTCGGAGCTCCCGGCTTTTCGGGGCTTCAAAACGTAAACAATGCCGTAACAAGAGCTGCGGCAGGCGCTACTCTTTCGGCAGGCGAGCTTTTAAAGGTGGCACAGACAATTAAAACGGTCAGGGAAATCACCGTTTGGCACGAAAAATGCGCAGGAATGGAGACCGTTCTTGACGATTTATTCAATTCCCTGTATCCGAATAAATATTTGGAAGACAGAATTACAAACGCTGTTTTGTCAGAGACGGAAATCAGTGACAATGCCTCTGCCGACCTTAAAGAAATCCGCCGCAAAATGCGCCATTTGGAAAATAAAATCCGTGAACAGCTCGATTCAATGATTCACTCAAGCCACTATTCAAAATTTCTGCGTGACAGTATTGTAACTCAGCGTAACGGCAGATTTGTTGTCCCCGTGAAAAACGAACATCGCGGCGAGGTTTCGGGTATGGTTCACGATACCTCGGGAAGCGGCGCTACAGTTTTTATCGAACCGCAAGCGGTAGTTGATGCGAACAACGAAATAAAGGTTCTTCAAAGCAAGGAAAAGGACGAAATTGAAAGAATTTTGTCCGAGCTTTCCGTTATGACGGGCGAATTTCAGGATACAATCAAAATTAGTTTTGATTCCGCCACAGCTCTTGATATAATTTTTGCTAAAGCGCACTTAGCTTATAAAATGAAAGCGAGCAGACCGATTCTCAATGCAGACGGAGAAATCTATCTAAAAAAAGCAAGGCATCCGTTAATTGACCCTAAAAAGGTCGTTCCCGTTGACATAAGTTTGGGCAGTGATTTTGATTCCCTTGTAATAACGGGCGCTAATACGGGCGGTAAAACCGTTTCAATTAAGACTATCGGTCTTTTAACCGCTATGGCGGAATGCGGCTTTATGCTTCCCGTATCCGATAACAGCAAAATTTCTGCTTTTAAAAATATTTTAGCCGATATTGGCGACGAGCAGAGCATAGAGCAGTCTCTTTCAACCTTTTCATCTCATATGACCAATATTGTAAACATTTTGAATATTGCCGATGATGAAAGCCTTGTTTTAATAGACGAGTTAGGAGCCGGAACAGACCCGGTTGAGGGTGCGGCACTGGCCGTGTCAATACTCGAAAATCTCCGCAAAAAAGGGTCTAAAATAGCCTCTACAACTCACTATTCGGAGCTTAAGGAATATGCACTTAAGACAGATAGAGTAGAGAACGGCTGCTGTGAATTTGACGTAAACTCCTTAAAACCTACTTACAGGCTTTTAATCGGTATGCCGGGGCGCTCAAACGCCCTTGCTATTGCGCTAAGGCTCGGCATTGACGGTGAAATAATCGACTTTGCAAAAACTCTTATTTCAGAAGAGGATACAAAATTTGAAAATGCCGTTGACTCTCTTGAAACCGCAAGAAAACAGCTTGAAGATGAAAAACAGGCTCTTGAAAGCGAAAAAGAAAAGATTGAGAAAGAAAAACAAAAGGCTCTTAAAATGCTCTCTGAAAGTGAAGAAAAAAGCACAAAAGAAATAGAGCGTGCAAAATACGAAGCTGAGAGAATTGTTGAAAATGCAAAGCGTGCAGGCAATTCCTTGCTTCTTGAAATCGAACAGCTAAAAAAAGAGCAGGCAAAACAAAAAAATCTTGACGAAATTGCAAGAAAAGCCAAAAGAGCAATGCGGGAACAAATGGATAAAATCGACGATTTTTCCGATTCCCTCAATGATGACGGCGAGTATGTTTTGCCCAGACCCCTTAAAATCGGCGACAGAGTAAAAATTCAGTCTCTGGGCAACGAGGGCGAGGTAATCTCAATTGACAGTAACAAAAATACGGTTTTTGTTCAGTCGGGTTTTATGAAGCTGAAAGCCGAAATTGACGATATTCGCTTACTTGGTGAAAAGAAACAGACGGCGAAACAGAAAAGCTCTGTTCGCAGTGTCGGCTCTTCGAAAATGAATGCAAGCGCCGCTTCCTCTGTGGATTTAAGAGGAAAAACCGTTGAAGAAGCAATGATGGACCTTGATATGTTCATTGATTCAGTGCTACGCAGCGGACTTAATGAAATAACGATTATTCACGGCAAGGGCACAGGGGCTTTGAGAAAAGGTATTCACGTTTATCTTCGCAAGCATCCGAATATCCGCACGTTCCGTGTAGGCACATTCGGCGAAGGCGAGGAAGGAGTTACCATAGCCGAAATTAAATAAGTGCTTGAAATGTGTAATATTTTGTGTTAGTATTGTTGTATTAAGGGGGAAATTTTATGAATAAAAAAATTCTTTTAATATCCGCAATTCTTTTAGTTTTAACCGTAGCTCTTACTGCGTGTAAGAGCAAAACTTACGATCCTGTAAATAATCCTGCAAGCGAAGAAGATACAGACAAAGTAATTCAGACAGTTACCGTAACAAATAAAGACGGCGGAGTAACAAATGTTGAAATATTTGAAGACGAAGACGGCGAAAAGTACATTACCAACACAGACGGTGAAAAAGTGCCTTTAACTACTGACGATCAAGGCTTTGCAGACGATATAGGCTTCCTTGTTACTTCAAAACCGTCTGCCGAAAATAAACCGTCATCCTCTTCATCACCTTCATCGTCATCTTCTCCGTCAAAAGAGCATGAAAATAACTCAAGCAGTACACAGCCGTCATCTAATTCGGGTGAAAATACAACTGCTGACGGAAGCTCAACTGCTCCTGAAGGCTCGACAGGCGGCGGAATTATAATTGATTCTACCATAAAACAGGATTCAATTTCTTGGGATGAGCTTAATCAACCCTAAAAATAAGACTTGACAAATTAAATATGTTTTAGTATAATAGCACCCTGTAAAGCGAGATAACTTTACAGGGTATTGTTTTTTGGAGGTGTTATAGTGGCAAACAGCGTTGAAATTTCAATTCTTCTTGACCTTTACGGCGAAACGCTTACTGAAAAACAGCGTAGCTATCTTGACTGTTACTATAACAACGATTTTTCGCTTTCCGAAATTGCCGAAAATGAGGGTATTACCCGTCAAGGCGTGCGTGATGCCATAAAACGTGCGGAAACTATGCTTTACAGTATGGAGGATAAACTCCATTTTTCCAAACGCATTCACGAGGTTGAGGAAAACGCTAATGCGATAATTAAATGTGCCGAGGAGATTTTCGACTATAATCTTTCCCACGGCTTTTATAAAGAGATTAACGACAAAACGGCTAAAATAAAATCGTTGGCATTGTCGCTTACGGAACAGGGGGAGCTTTATGGCATTTGAAGGTTTATCAGACCGTCTTGAGTCGGCTTTCAGCCGTCTTAAGAGCAAGGGCAGTCTTACTGAGAGCGATGTTAAAGAAGCAATGCGTGAGGTTCGCCTGGCACTCTTAGAGGCTGACGTTAACTATAAAGTCGCAAAAGATTTTACTCAGAAGGTTACTGAGCGTGCCATCGGCGCACAGGTAATGGAAAGTCTTACCCCTGCGCAAATGGTTATTAAGATAGTAAACGAAGAGTTAACCGACCTTATGGGCGGCACCCAGTCAAGGCTTGCTTATGCATCACATCCGCCCACGGTTGTTATGATGTGCGGTCTTCAGGGTTCAGGTAAAACAACACACTGCGCAAAAATTGCATTAAAGCTTAAAAATGAAAATCACAGACCTTTACTCGTCGCCTGCGATATTTACCGTCCTGCGGCTATCAAACAGCTTCAGGTAGTGGGCGAGCAGGTGGGCGTTCCCGTTTTTGAAATGGGTCAGACTGACCCCGTAACAATAGCAAAAGAGGCAATTAAGCTGGCGAAAGACAAAGGCTATGACTATGTGTTTATTGACACGGCAGGTCGTTTGCATATTGATGCCGAGCTTATGGAAGAGCTTAAAAACATTAAAAATGAGGTTCATCCTCACGAAATTTTGCTTGTTGTGGATTCAATGCTCGGTCAGGATGCCGTAACGGTTGCAGGCACCTTTAACGACGAGCTCGGAATTGACGGCCTTGTCCTTACGAAAATGGACGGTGACACCCGCGGCGGTGCGGCGCTTTCCGCAAGAGCCGTTACGGGTAAGCCCATTAAATTTGTCGGTATGGGCGAAAAGCTTGACGAGCTTGACATTTTCCACCCTGACAGAATGGCTTCAAGAATTCTCGGTATGGGCGATGTGCTGTCTCTTATCGAAAAGGCAGAAACCGCTCTTGATGAGAAAAAGGCGGCTCAGCTTGAAGAGAAGCTTCGCAAGAATAAATTTGACCTGGAAGATTTGCTTGACCAAATGGAACAGGTCAGAAAAATGGGCTCAATGAAAGACATTCTCGGAATGCTTCCCGGTGTGGGTAAGAAAATCAAGGATGTTGACGTTGACGACCGTCAGCTTGACCGTATGAGAGCGATTATTCAGTCAATGACACTTAAAGAACGCAGAAATCCCGATATTATAAATCCGTCAAGAAAACGCAGAATTGCGGCAGGTTGCGGAATGCAGGTTGAAGATGTTAACAGGCTTCTCAATCAGTACCGCCAAATGCAAAAAATGATGAAACAGTTTAATTCCAAAAACTCACGCAGAATGATGAAGCGAATGGGCGGAATGGGCGGTTTCGGCGGATTCCCGATGTAATTCAAACACTTTAGTGTTTTAAATTAAATTTTATATATTTTGGAGGAAATCAAAATGGCAGTAAAAATCAGACTTCGCAGAATGGGCGCTAAGAAAGCTCCTTATTACCGTGTAGTTGTAGCAGATTCACGTTATCCCAGAGACGGCAGATTTATTGAAGAGATCGGTTCTTACGATCCTATGAAAAATCCTGCTGAAATCAAGATTGATGCTGAAAAAGCAACAAAATGGATTCAGAACGGTGCTCAGCCTACAGACACAGTTAAAGTCATTCTTAAAAAGAGCGGCGTAATTAAATAAGAGGTGCCGAAAATATGCAGGAACTTCTTATAACTATTGTAAAGGGGCTTGTTGAAAATCCCGACGCCGTTACCGTTACGGTTGACGAGCCTGATGACAGAAATGTTACCGTTTATCATCTCCACGTGGCTGAGGATGATATGGGCAGAGTTATCGGCAAGCAGGGCAGAATTGCAAAGGCGATAAGAACAATTGTTAAAGCAGGCGCAATTCGCAGCGGCGAAAAAGTACAGGTAGACATTGATTAAACAAATTAGGCAGACGTAAGTCTGCCTTTTTGTCAATTGAGAACGGTTATTATGATTAAAAATTATCTTGAACTCGGTCAAATTGTATCAACCCACGGCGTAAAGGGTGAGGTGCGCTTTGACCCTTGGTGTGACAGCCCTGACTTTGTAAAAAAATTTAAAACGCTTTATTTTGATCCATCAGGTGAAAAGTCTGTTAAAGTTATTTCCGCAAGACCTCACGGCAATATTGTAATACTGATGCTCGAGGGCGTGGCAACCGTTGACGAAGCAAGGGCTTTGCGCGGCACGGTGCTTTATATGAAACGCAGTGACGCCCGCCTTCCGAAAGGCACTTGGTTTATTCAGGAGCTTATAGGCTGCAGCGTGGTTGATGCCGATACGGGCAAGGTTTACGGCGAAATAACCGATGTAACAAGTACGGGCGCCAATGACGTGTATTCAATAAAAACGCCCTCAGGTGAGGTTTTATTTCCTGCCGTTAAGGAGTTTATTGAAAGCACCGATGTCGAAGAAGGCATAATTCAAATCAGACCCATTAAAGGAATTTTCAGCGATGAAGATTAACATAATGACACTTTTCCCCGAAATGTGCGAGGCGGTTTTGTCAGAGAGCATAATAGGCAGGGCAAGAGCAAACAGATACATTGAGATAAATTGCATAAATATTCGTGATTACACAACCGATAAACACAACCGTGTTGACGATGCTCCTTACGGGGGCGGAATGGGAATGCTTATGCAAACTCAGCCCATTTGTGACTGCTACAAAGCTATTTGTGAAAAATCGGGCGAAAAATCCCATTTAATTTACCTTTCCCCGTGCGGCGAAACGCTGACCCAGGAAAAGGTTAAGGAACTCTCAAAATATGACGAAATAACGCTTTTGTGCGGCCATTACGAGGGAATAGACCAAAGGGTTATTGACACCATAGTTGACGAGCAAATTTCTGTGGGCGATTATGTGCTCACGGGAGGTGAGCTTCCGGCACTTGTTGTGGCGGATTCGGTTGCAAGAATGATTCCCGGAGTTCTTCCCAATGATGAGGCAAAGGAGCTTGAAAGTCATTACAGCTCTCTTTTAGAGTACCCTCAGTACACAAGACCGTACGATTGGAACGGTCAAAAAGTGCCTGAGGTATTGATTTCGGGGCATCACGGCAATATTGAAAAATGGCGCAGAGAACAGTCCCTTTTAATGACGGCAAGGCTTAGACCCGATATGCTGAAAAATGCCGAGCTTACGGAAAGTGACAAAAAGTTTTTAAGAGAAAACGGATTTGAAAATTTAATAAATTAAGGCAACTCTCATTGTCTTATATCATAAAGCGGTAATTTTTATTACTGCTTTTTTCATATAGTGACTTGGGGGTAGAAAGATGAAAATATTTACTGCACGTATCAACAAAAAAATGCTTATAATTCCCGTAATTCTTCTTACTGCGGTTTGCGTTTTAACCGTTTTCTTTACAAAAAACAGGATAACAAAAAATCCTTCACAGGAAACAAAATCAAGTACGGAAAATATGACGGAAAAAACAGAAACAACAGAATTAACCGAAGGTGCCGAAACCGCAAAACATATGAAGGATAAAAACGGCAACGACTATATTCCCAAAAGCAACGTAACTGTTTATTTGACCTTTGACGACGGCCCGTCAAAAAATACTCCTCAAATTCTTGCTTTACTTGAAAAATACGGAATCGGCGCTACTTTTTTCGTTATTAACGGGCAATATAATGATTATATGAAGGATATTGCAAACAGCAAAAGCGTGTTAGCGCTTCACTCTTATTCACATAAATATCCCGAGATTTATTCTTCCGAAAAAGCATTTCTTGACGATTTAGAGAAAATCCACGATTTAGTCAAAAGTGAAACGGGAGTTGACACAAAAATCATTCGCTTCCCGGGTGGCAGCAGCAATACGATAAGCAGAAAATACTGTAGGGGAATTATGACAAATCTTGTAAAAGATGTGGAAGAAGAGGGTTTTGTCTATTTCGATTGGAATTGCGACAGCGGAGATGCAGAAGGACGGGAACTGAGCGCTGAAAAACAAATAAAAAAAGCAACTCAATATTCAAAAAATGCGGAAAATATAGTAATTTTAATGCACGATATCAATACTTACGGAGTAAGCCTTGAAGCGCTGAGCGGCATTATTGATTTTTACCAAAGCGAAGGTTTCGATTTCGGCGTAATAACAGAGAATTCGCCTTTAGTCCACCATAAAGTTAATAATTAAATGTGAAATATGTATAAAATTTGGAAGTAACCATTGTCAAATTAAACAAAGATAAAAGTAGTTTTTTTGCGGTTTTTGTTTTTCTAACCGAAATAATGTTTTGATGGGTGAAATTCATTGACTGAAAAAAGTTTTATGCTATAATATGAAATAAGAGAAAATGAATTTTTGTTCTATAAATTATTTTATCATTGTTTGGGAGAATGCTATTATGTACACAAAAGATGTTGAAGTAAAGAATCAAGTCGGTCTTCATGCTCGCCCCGCCACCTTCTTCATTCAGAAAGCAAATGAATTTAAGTCGTCAATCTGGGTTGAAAAGGAAGACAGAAGAGTTAATGCAAAGAGCCTTCTCGGTGTGTTATCTCTCGGGATTATGGGCGGTACAACAATTCGTATTCATGCAAGCGGTTCTGATGAAGAGCAGGCTGTTGATGAACTTGTAAAACTTGTTGAGTCCGGCTTTGCTGAGTAATTTAGCTTTTTGGGCACATCGCTTTTGCGGTGTGCCTTGTTTTTTTATGAAAAGAGGTGACACGGTTGAATCCGAAAATTAAAATTCTGCGTGAAAAGGCAATGAAACTGCCGTTAACTCCGGGAGTTTATATAATGAAAAACTCCAAGGGTAAAATTATATATATCGGCAAAGCAAAGAAACTTAAAAACCGTGTCAGCCAATATTTCGGCTCACAGAACGGACACGCCTTAAAGGTTCGCAAAATGGTTGAAAATGTTGACGATTTTGATTACATTCTCTGCGATTCCGAGTTTGAGGCACTTGTTCTTGAGGCGAGCTTAATAAAGCAAAAGAGCCCTAAATACAACATTCTTTTAAAGGATGATAAGGGCTACAGCTATATAAAAGTGACAAATGACCCGTACAGAAAAATATCTGCGGTCCTTCAAAAGGATGACAGCAACTCACAGTTTATAGGGCCGTACACCAGCTCTTATTCCGTTAAGCAGTCCGTTGACGAAGCCAATAAAATTTTCAGGCTTCCCCAATGCAATAAGGTTTTCCCGAGGGACATAAAAAAGGGCAGGCCGTGCCTAAATTACCATATTGACAGGTGTATGGGCGTTTGTACGGGTAAAATTTCACAAGCTGAATACAATGAAGCAGTAAACGAGGCGCTGAAATTTCTTGACGGAGACATAAATTCGGTAATTAAAGCTCTTGAACAGAAAATGCAGACAGCGGCTGAAAATCTTCAGTTTGAAGCCGCCGCCAAGTACAGAGATAAAATCAACGCAATTAAAAATATGCAGTCAAAGCAAAAGGTGGTTACTGAAACAACAGAATCCAAAGATGTTTTTGCCGCCGCCGCAAACGGCGATGATATCTGCGTGGTTGTTCTTCGTTTTAACGGCGGACGGCTTTGCGACAGCGAGCATTTCTTCCTTGACGGAGAATCAAACGGAAAAATGCGTACCGATTTTCTTATGCAGTATTACAATATGAGAAATTCCGTTCCGAAAAAGGTTATCTTAGACGAAGCCTGCGACGATATTGAGCTTGTTGAGAAATACCTGACGGAGCTTAGAGGTAAAAAGTGCACCGTTTTCGTTCCGTCACGGGGAGAGGGCTTTAAGCTTGTTAATATGTGCCGTGAAAATGCCTTTGAAAAGCTCGCTCAGAAAAAGGGCAGAGCAGGCAGAGATGTCCGCGCCCTTGAAGAGCTTAAAGAGCTTTTGGGACTTGACTGTACACCGGAATATATAGAATCCTACGATATTTCCCATACCGCAGGAGCAGACAACGTAGCAGGTATGATAGTTTTCAAAAACGGTAAGCCCTTAAAGCGAGCATATCGCACATTTGCAATAAAATCCTTTACAGGTCAGGACGATTACGGCTCAATGCGTGAGGTGCTGACCAGACGCTTTAACGAATATTTGCTTCATAAAGACGACGGAGAAGAAGAGGGCTTCGGCAAACTGCCCGACCTTATTTTGCTTGACGGCGGTTTAGGTCAGGTAAATGCGGTAAAGGAAGCGATTGCTCCATTTAGCCTTGATGTTCCCGTGTTCGGTATGGTAAAAGACAATAAGCACAGAACCCGAGCAATAGCCCATAACGGCGGCGAAATAGCAATAAACGACAACCGTTCCGTTTTTACCCTCGTTTCCGAAATTCAGGAGGAGGTACACCGATTTTCAATCGGTTATCACAGAAAAAAGCACGCTAAAAACGGCTTAACCCTATCGCTTACACAAATAAACGGAATAGGCGAGCAAAAGGCAAAAGCACTTTTCAAAGAATTTAAAACCATAAAGGCAATAAAATCTGCAAACATCGAAGAGCTTCAAAAGGTAAAAGGGATAAACCGCGACCTTGCTGAGAAAATTTATTTGTATTACAACGGGACAAACGATGAAGAATACGGTAATTTTTGATTTAGACGGAACAATTTTAAATACTCTTGACGATTTGACCGATGCGGTAAATTTTGCAATGAGGTCCCACGGCTTTCCCGAACATTCGGCTGAAACAGTAAAGACCTTTGTAGGAAACGGAATAAGAAAACTGATTGAGAGGTCGGTACCGCAAAATTGCAGTAATGAAATGCTGGAAGAATGTTTTACTTTGTTTTGCGATTATTACAAAGAGCATTTGAATGATAAAACGTGCAGCTATGACGGAATTATGGAACTGCTCCAAGGCCTTAAAAATTTGGGCTTTAAAACCGCCGTTGTAACGAATAAAGCCGATTTTGCGGCAAAAGCCCTGTGCGAAAAAATATTCGGCGATTTAATAGCGGTAACCGTCGGCTCAAACGACAGCATAAGGCATAAGCCTTACCCCGACGGCACGCTGAAAGCGCTGGAGATACTTGAAACAAGGGCAGAAAACGCATTTTTCGTGGGCGATTCGGACGTTGACGTTAAAACCGCCCAAAATGCAGGAATTGATTTTATCGGCGTGCTTTGGGGCTTTCGTGACAGAACCGTTTTGGAGGGCGCAGGAGCGACTGTATTTGCACAAAATGCGAAAGAACTCAAAGCGCTTTTGACCGACACAAAACACCGCATTTTCCAAAAAACTTGACAAATCGACGAAAAATTGTAATAATATAGCATTGGAATGACATATTGGAGTAGCTTATGAGAGTTATTACAGGTGAAGCACGGGGCAGGCGTCTTGTAACTTTAGAAGGCGACGACGTTCGCCCCACGACCGATAAAGTAAAAGAGGGAATGTTTAACGTTATTCAGTTTGATATTCCCGGTTCACGGGTTCTTGACCTGTTCGCAGGGTCAGGGCAGTTGGGAATTGAGGCGATTTCAAGAGGAGCAAAGCATTGCTGTTTTGTAGATGCCTCAAAGCGTTCTTTAGACGTTGTCAAAGAAAATCTTAAAGCTTGCGGCTTTGAAAAAAGAGCAAGCACGTTTTTAGGCGATTCAATTTCTTATATAACCCTTTCACACGACACTTTTGACGTTGTGTTCCTTGATCCGCCTTACAGAAAACAGCTTATTGACAAGGCTTTGCCGATACTCGCTTCAAAGGTGAGTGACGGCGGAATTATCGTCTGTGAAACCGCTGTTGAAGAAGAGCTTCCCGAAACGGCAGGGGAATTTGCCCTTACCCGTGAATATAAATACGGTAAAATCAAAATTACCACGTACAGAAAGAATAAGTGATTTTATGAGAACTGTTATTTGCCCCGGCTCTTTTGATCCGATAACAAACGGGCATCTTGATATTATTGAGCGCAGTTCTGTGCTTTTTGACAAAGTAATAGCCACCGTTATGTTTAATCCGGCTAAGAAAAACAATTTCTGCTTTTCCCCGGAGGAGCGTGCCGAGCTTATCCGCCGCTGCACATCCCATCTTTCAAATGTTGAGGTCAGGGTTGCAGACGGGCTTTTGGCGGAGTACGCAAGAGAATGCGGAGCTGTTGCTGTGGTTAAAGGGCTTCGCGCTATGTCGGATTTTGAATATGAATTTCAGCAGGCACAGCTTAACAAAAAGCTGAACAGCGAGCTTGAAACGGTTTTTATTGATACAAAGAGTGAAAATATGTATTTAAGCTCAAGTATGGTAAAGCAAATTTGCGAATTGGGCGGGGATATAAGCGATTTTGTCCCTGCGGCGGTTCGTGATGATATAGTCAAAAGAATAATGAGAGGTGCAGAAAAATGACCATAGAAAGTTTACTTGACGAGATAAGCAATATTCTTGACGAGGGTAAAAGCGTTCCCTTTACATCAAACCTTTTGGTTGATGTAGATGCTATCAGGACTGCTATTGAGGACATAAGACTTAATATGCCCGACGAGCTTATGCAGGCAAGAAAAATTGCTTCCGAGCGTAAAGAAATTCTTTCAAGCGCACAGTCCAATGCAGACGATATTATCGAAAAAGCACATCTTCGCGCAAAAGAAATTATTTCAGAAGATGAGATTACAAGAGGCGCTGAGGCTAAGGCTGCTGAAATTATGCAGCAGGCAAGAAATGCCGCCAACGAAATTGTTGAGCAGGCAAGAAATTCTGCAACCGAGCTTACAGAGCAGGCAAAGAATTGGTCAACGGAAATGCGTAAGAGCGCAAGCGAATACGTTGAAAACATAGTTGCTATTGCTGATGAAACTCTTACAAACTCAGTAAATGAAATCCGCCGTACACGCCAGCAGCTCAGAGCCGCTTCACAGTCAAGGCGTATTGACGAGTAATTTTATATTCATTAAAAATCACCTCGCAGCATATTTATTTATAAAAATGTGTTCGAGGTGTTTTTATGTTTATCTATACGGTTAAATCCAAGCAAATAAGGGCAATACTTATTATACTGTTCATTGTTTTGACGGTTTCGGTGCTCGTATTCTTATCAAAGGACAGCGAAAATGTTTCAAATGACAGTACGGTTAATCTTAAAGCGTCAGACAGCAGTGAACGAATGAGCTTTATTTCTCAGTTCGGGTGGGAGGTTTCCGAAGAGCCTGTGGAGGTTCGTGAGGTAATAATACCCGAAGAATTTGACGATGTTTATACCCAATATAACGATATTCAGCTGTCTCAAGGATTTGACCTTTCTTCTTATAAGGGCGTAAGGGTAAAAAGATGGACTTACGCCGTAAAAAATTATGAGGGTTATGAAGACAAAGACTGTGTAAGAATCAATATTTTGGTTTTAGACGGAACCGTAATAGGCGGTGATGTTTGCTCAGTAGAGCTTGACGGATTTATGCACGGCTTTGCTAATCCTCTTCAATAGGACACTTCAATAGGAATAACAGAAACGGGAAATATTATGGAACGGCTTGACAAAATTCTTGCGTCACAAGGCTCATATTCTCGAAAAGACGTAAAAGCAATAATCAAAAGCGGAAGAGTAACCGTTAACGGCGAAACTGTCAAAAACTCTTCCGTGAAAATAAGTGAAAATGACGTTGTAACTCTTGACGGAACAGCGCTCACTTTGAAAAAGCATATATACTTAATGCTGAATAAGCCGCAAGGCATTGTTTCTGCAAGCGATTCAAAAACAGAAAAAACCGTAATAGATTTAGTTCCCGATTACCTTTTCCGTTCAGGGCTTTTTCCGGCTGGCAGACTTGATAAAGACACCGTGGGCTTTGTGCTGATTACTGATGACGGCGATTTTGCTCACAGAATTTTATCTCCTAAAAATCATGTTGTCAAAACCTATGAAGCAAGGCTTGAAAGTAAACTTACAGAACCTCAAAGAGCAATGCTTCAAAAGGGAATTGTCCTTGCCGACGGGACAACCTGCAAGGAATCGAGAGTTAAAATACTTGAAAACGGGGATAACCCACTTGTACAAATACAGATATGCGAGGGCAAGTATCACCAAATAAAAAGAATGTTTGCGGCGGCAGGAAATAAAGTTACTTATTTAAAACGCACAAAAATGGGAAATTTAAGCTTAGATGAAACGCTGTCTTTCGGCGAGTGCCGTGAAATTACGCCCCAAGAGCTGTCGGAAATTGAGAACGGAAAATTTTTTAGTGATTTTGAACAATAAAAAAATAGGGCAAAAAGACTTGAAATTGCGTTGTTTGACTAATTTTTAAGTCTTTTTTTGTGAAAAATGTTTGAAAAAATCGAAAAATTTCAAATTTTTGCTTGCAAAAGGCGTATTTATTGTGTAAAATACATAGTATCGTAATTGTATTTTTGCATAAATGCAAAAAATGGGGGTTTTCCTTATGTCAAATAGATTGTTACAGGGAATTGTTCACCAGATGGTCGAGGTTATCGACAGGACGTTCGGTGTTATTGATGAAACAGGCACCGTTATTTCTTGCAGCGAGTTCGGCAAAATAGGTGAAATGCAATCACACGCAGTGTCAAAGGTTTTTGCATCAACCGATATTGTACATGCAGACGGTTACACTTACAAAGCCTTCGGCGCTCATATGCACCCTGAGTATGCAGTTTTCGTTGAGGGGGACGACGACATTGCGGCGCGTTACGTTGCTGTTCTTGCCGTTTCTTTTTCAACGATTAAGCAGTATTACGATGAAAAATATGACAGAGGTAATTTCATAAAGAATGTAATTCTTGAAAATATCCTTCCGGGGGACATATACATTAAAGCCCGTGAGCTTCGTTTCAATAACGATGCTACAAGGGTAGTCGTTCTTATCAGAATTACCGAGCGAAACGATGTTTCCGTGTTTGACGTTATTCAGGACCTTTTCCCCGATAAAACAAAGGATTTCGTTATAAACATAAACGAAACGGATATTGCTCTTGTTAAAGAGGTTAAGGCGGGAGTTGAAACTAAAGACCTTGAAAAGCTTGCCCGTTCAATAGTCGATTCTCTCGGTACGGAGTATTACACTCATGTTCTTGTGGGTATCGGCACTACAATTGACAGTATTAAAGACCTTTCACGCTCCTTCCGTGAAGCGCAGGTTTCCCTTGAGGTAGGCAAGGTTTTTGATACGGAAAAAACTATTGTAAGCTACGACAATCTCGGTATAGCAAGACTTATTTATCAGCTTCCCACAACGCTTTGCGAAATGTTCCTTAAAGAGATATTCAAGCGCGGCTCAATTGAAAGTCTTGACCATGAAACGCTTTTCACTATTCAAAAGTTCTTTGAAAATAATCTTAACGTTTCGGAAACTTCAAGAAAGCTTTTCGTTCACAGAAACACTTTGGTTTACAGACTTGAAAAGATTAAGAAGCTTACAGGTCTTGACCTTCGTGAATTTGACGACGCTATCGTGTTTAAAGTAGCGCTTATGGTTAAAAAATACCTTAACTCAAACCCCATTAAATATTAAAACTTATAAAGCTGTGCAATTCCAAGGAAAAGCACGGCTTTTATTTTGAAATTTAAAACAGATATTTGTTTTTATGTGTATGTCGTATACAAATGCGACTTTAATTTGTGCAAATCGACGATAAATATTAACATTTTATAAAAAGCGTTACAAACACAATATTTTGTGGTATAATGCTGTTTAATAATAGTTATAATGTGTAACTGTGTAATTTTTAAAAGAGGTAACAATTGTGATAGAGTTCAACAATGTTTCAAAAACGTATGACAACGGAACAGTAGCGCTCAAAAACGTATCACTTAAAATCAACGACGGCGAATTTGTTTTCGTAGTCGGTGCGTCCGGCGCAGGAAAAAGCACGTTTTTGAAAATTATTATGCGTGAGCAAGTGCCAAATTCCGGTACTGTTGTCATTAACGATTTTAATCTTAATACAATCAAAAAGCGTGATATCCCTAAATTCCGCAGAACAATGGGAATTGTTTTTCAGGATTTCCGCTTGATTCCCAATATGACGGTTTACGATAACGTTGCTTTTGCAATGCGCGTTATCGGCGCAAAGGAAAGAGAGATAAGCAAGCGCGTACCCTATGTTTTAAGCCTTGTAGGTCTTACGTCAAAGGCGCGTCAGTTCCCCAATCAGCTTTCAGGCGGTGAGCAGCAGAGAGTTGCTCTTTCCCGTGCCCTTGTAAACAATGCAGGCATTCTCATAGCGGACGAGCCTACCGGTAACATTGACCCTGAAATGTCCTATGAAATAGTTGACCTTTTAAATCATATCAACGCCAACGGCACAACGGTTGTTATGGTTACTCACGAGCACGAGTTAGTTCGCCGTTTTAACCACCGTATTATCACTATTGACAACGGTCAAATCGTTTCGGACACTAAAGAAGACGAAGCTGACAATGCAGAGGAGTCAATTCTTGAGGCAGTCATAGCAGATGAAGATAAAACTGCTACTAAGCAAGAGCTCATTGAGGCGGCTCATCAGGATATTCAGGCAAGCGTAGACAAAATCCGTGAAGAACAGGCAGCCGCCAGCGAAGAAATAGCAGATAAAGAGGAGACCTCTTATTACATTCAGCCGAACAGCGACAAAGACCTTGAAGACTTTATGAAAAATTACGGCATTGATTCAAGCGATATTTCCGATGATGTTTCCGATGTGGATTATTCTGCATATCTTACTGATAAAAAAGACGGAGGTGACGCAGAATGAAGGGTGCAAGTCTTAAATATCTTACTAAAGAAGGCTTTAGAAGCGTTTGGGTAAATAAGCTGATGTCTTTAGCGTCAATAGCCGTTCTTATGGCGTGCCTTGTTATTATCGGTCTCGGTGCCATGATATTCTTTAATATCAACTCTTTGCTTGATAATATTGAAAACCAAAACGTTATTATGGTATTTGCCGAAAACGGTGCGACAGATGAAGAGGTTAGCATTATCGGCAATAAAATTAAGGTTCTTGACAATGTTGAGGACTGCATATTCGTTCCTAAGGACGATGCACTTTTAGCTCAGCGTGAAACCTTGGGGGCAGACGCCGCTTTACTTGACGGGCTTGAGGAAAATCCTCTTCCGGATGCATACAAGGTAGTTGTGGAAGACCTTTCTAAATTTGATGCAACCGTAGCCCAGCTTAAAGCAATTAACGGAGTTCAGCGTGTCCGTGAAAACAGCGACATTGCAGGTAAGCTTGTAAATATCAGAAAGGCAGTAACAATAATCAGCGTGGGAATAGTTGCGTTGCTGTTCGTTGTTTCACTTTTCATTATCTCCAACACCATAAGAATAACAATGTTCTCAAGAAAGCTTGAAATAAGCATTATGAAAGCGGTCGGCGCTACAAACTGGTTCATTCGGTGGCCGTTTATGATTGAGGGAATAAATTTAGGCGTTATTTCGTGCTTAGTTTCATTTATCGTTTTAATTGGACTTTACTCAGGAATCCAATATATTTGCTCAGGGCTTATAGACCAGTTTAATCTTGTTAATTTCTGGGACTATGCGTGGTATATCCTTGGAATATTTGCCGTAATAGGCATCTTTACAGGCTCAGTCGGCAGTCTTATTTCAATGGGCAAATACCTGAAAGAACAAGGGGGCGTTATCAATGAGGATCAGTAAGAAAATCATTGCGGTGCTTTTAGCCTTAGTAATGCTTCTTTCAATATCGCTGAACGGCTTTGCCGTTTCAGAAGAAGAAATAAAGGCAAACCTTAATGCTGAAATTGCTCAAAAGGAAAAAGAAATTGAGCAGTATCAGCAAAAAATTGATTCGCTCAAAGGCAATGCAGAAAAGCAGGATGAATATATTGACGAGCTTCAAAAGCAGATACACGCCTATGATGATGAGGTTGCATTGCTCGGTCAGCAAATTGACGATTTAAACGAAAAGATAGCTAAGCTTGACGGTGAGATTGCAGAATTTGAGGCTAAAATAAAAAGTCTTGAGGAAAGCATTGAAAAAATAAATACTCAAATTGAAGAAAAAAAGGTTGAGGTAGACGAAGCTTACAAGCTCCTTTCCGACAGGCTTTGCGCTGCATATATGGCGGGGGAAACGTCTGTACTTGAAATCTTCCTTTCTGCAAAGGATTTTTCAGATTTCATTGAGCGCTCAGAGCTTGTTTATCAAATTGCCAAGCACGACAATGAAATTGTTGCTGGCTTAAGGGACTCCATTGCAGAGCTTAATAAAATGATAATGGAGCTTGACGAACAGAAGGCGGATTTGGAAGAGAGTAAAGCTTTGCTTGACAGTCAAAGAGCAGAACTGGAAAGCTCAAGAGAAACCGTTAAAAAATCTAAAGCGGTTGTAGACCAAAAGGTTGCCACTATCCAGTATAAAATCAATCAGGTTAACAATTATATCGGCTCTCTTAATCAGCAGAGTGCACGCTATCAGGCAATGATCAAAAAGGCTAATCAGGATTTAGCAGATTTTGAGGCTCAGCTTGGAAAACTCAATACTTCAACAGGTGGCGGTACGGTTAATTCTTCAGACGCAACTCACAACTTTGAGGTTTCAACAAAAGGCATTATTTGTCCGCTTCAAGGTGCGGCTGTAGAAATCCGAGAGTATTCTTGGAATCACGCTAAAAGAGGATACGGAAACAGAGCTACGGATATGGGTTCAAAATCAGGCTCAACTCTTAACCGCCCGATTTATGCCGTGGCAGACGGAAAGGTTTTGGCGTCTGCATACCAGTCAACCGGCGGAAATTATATTGTTATAGATCACGGTAACGGCGTGTCCACACGTTATTTTCATTGCAATTCATTGGTTGTTGGCAAGGGTGCAACTGTTAAGCAAGGTCAAATAATTGCTTATGCGGGAAGCACGGGCAGCGCCGCAACGGGGCCGCACCTTCACTTTGAACTTCTCGTTAACGGAACTCAGGTTGCTCCCGAAAATTACTTGCAAAAGGCAAACGGCAAATATGTTTCACCGATATCTTAAAAAGGATTGATTTGCTTTGAATAAGAAGGTATCTTTAGGGCTTACCCTTTCGCTTATATTTATTTCAATTGCATTGGCGGTCACAATTACAATGACCGTTTCAATGATGACTTACAATAATCTTATTAAAGATGTTTCGGGAAGATCGGGAATGTATTCGGGACTTTCCGAAATTGACGACGCTATCCGTGAAAACTATTACGGTGAGATTAACGAAAACCTTCTTAACTCCATGATTTCAAAGGGCTATGTTGAAGGCTTGGGCGACCGTTACAGTACCTATATGAATGCTGACGAATATGCCGAGTATAAGCAGTTGGAAAAAGGCACGAAAACAGGCATAGGAATTGTTGCGGTGTATGACGAGTTAAGCGGCGGAATTTATGTTTCCGAAATAGCCGATTCTTCTCCTGCAAAGTTGCAGGGAATGTCAAAGGGCGACGTTATAACCGAAATTGACGGAACAAAGGTAACTGCGCTCAATTCTTCAAGTCTTATGAAAGAACTTGAGGGTGATAAGCTGACGGAGGTTACCGTTACGTTCGTTCATAACGGGCAAGCTAAAACCGTAAAGGTTGCAAGGGGATTTACCTCGCAGACGGTTTATTACAGCACCGTTAACGAAAAAGTCGGGTACATCAAAATAACCGCATTTTATAAAAATACT
>JAFLUN010000004.1:0-3933 GCA_022508785.1 Oscillospiraceae bacterium | reverse complement strand
CACCGTTAACGAAAAAGTCGGGTACATCAAAATAACCGCATTTTATAAAAATACTACCGAAGAGCTTAAAAATGCGATTAAGTATATGAGCGATAAATCAATTTCTTCAGTGATTTTTGATGTGCGCAACACGGCAGACGGGCTTGTGCCCTATGCTACCGCTTGCATTGATTTAATAGTTCCCGTTGCAACTGAAGGCACGGGAGCGCTTGCCACCGCGGTTGATAAAAACGGCAATACCATTGAAACGTTTACCTCTGATTCTGACTCGATTTCGTTAGGTCTATGCGTGATTGTAAACTCAGGTACTTCTGGCTCAGCGGAACTGTTTGCCTGCGATTTGCGTGATTTCGGTGTTGCAAGTCTTGTGGGAACAACGACTGCCGGCAACGGAAAAATGCAAAAGATTATTGAACTTTCCGACGGTGGTGCCGTAAAGCTTACCGTCGCAAAAATTCTGCCCTATAAGAGCGAGAGCTATGACGGTAAAGGTCTTTCTTGCGATTATGAGGTAACACTTACGGCAGAGCAGACAGACAGACTTCAAATGCTCTCATTGGAAGAAGATGCACAATACCAAAAGGCACTCAGTTTAATGACCAACTCTTAAAAGTATATTGTTTTTTCTCTCCTGCATATAGTTATGTAGGAGGGATTTTTATGTTTTGTGTTCTTACCGTAAAGTACAGAAGCAACACCGTTTTTGAAAGACTGTTCGGCAGTATTATTAAAGATGATTATGAACTTGTAACTGTTCCTGTGCTGGGCGGCGCTCCGTTTTATCATTTAACTGCTACCGTGGGCAAAAAGGGCGTGGATTTTGAGCGCGTAATTTTTGAAATCGGGCGTTGCGCACAGCGGCTTGTGGTTGGGGAAGATATAAAACTGCCCCAATTTCGCGGAATAGGTGAGTTTAACAGTAATTTACTTTATAAAAAACTGATATGTAATACTGCGGATTACGTACTTAGCAAAATCGAAGAAGATGCGGTATTTGATGAGAAAAACGGCATAATATTGTATTGCGGCAACGAAATTAAAATAGGGGAAGATAAAAATGATTTTAGTTTTTCCGAACAGTATAATGCATTAAAACCGCAGGGAATAGAAAAATATAAATTCGCCGCCGCTCTTTACGAACTTTGCGGCGTGTTTTCCATAGGGGAGTGCCGCTTTAATTCCGTAACCGTAAACGGCGAAAAAAAGAATACGGAAAGCGTTTATTTTTCTTGACATATAGGCATTTTTTTTATATAATACTTAAATGTGTAAGCATATTAAGTGTCGTTGTTACCGTGTTATTTTTCACGGGAAATGAAAGGAGTTTTTATCGTGGCAGAAACACAACTTACCATAGAGGCATTAAGAGAACTTGAAGCAGAGCTTGAACAGTTAAAAACCGTCGGCAGAAAAGAAGCTGCTGAAAAAATTAAAGTTGCAAGAAGCTTCGGCGACCTTTCCGAAAACTCAGAATATGACGAGGCAATGAGCGATCAGGCAAAGCTTGAAGCCCGAATTAACGAGATTGAAAATATCGTTAAGCGTGCAAAGATTATTGACGTTGAATCTTTGGGCACAGAGAATGTTCATATCGGCTCAACGGTTACTCTTCAGGATAAAAAGAAAAACGAGTTTAAATACACAATCGTCGGATTTGCTCAGGCGGACCCCGTAAACGGCAAAATTTCCGATGAATCCCCCGTGGGAAAAGCTCTTATCGGTCACAAAAAAGGTGATAAGGTAACAGTTGAGGTTCCCTCAGGTCAGCTTCAGTTTAAGATTATAGCAATTTCAAAATAAAAGTTATAATTTTGAAAAATCGAAATTCAACGGGGCGGTAACCGCCCTGTTTTCATAAAAAGGCAGAGGAGATGTAAAAATGGCAGATGAAATTAAGAACGCATCGGTTCCCGAGGAAGAAATAGACGTTAACGAGTACAGACAGATTCGTGTTGAAAAGCTTAAAGCCATGCAGGAGGCAGGCAACGACCCGTTCCGGATAACAACGGCAAATCAAACTCACGAAAGCACTGAAATAAAAGAAAATTACGATGAGCTTGAGGGCAAAACCGTGTCCGTTTGCGGCAGAATGATAGCAAGGCGTATTATGGGTAAAGCAAGCTTTGCAACAATTCAGGACAAGCTCGGCAGAATCCAGTCTTATGTTTCCATTAACGATGTAGGCGAGGAAAGCTATACCGCATTTAAAAAGTCCTGGGATATTGGCGACATTATCGAAATAAAAGGATTTGTTTTTAAAACAAGAACAGAGGAAATTTCCATTCACGCTCAGGAAATAAGGCTTCTTACTAAATCTCTTCTTCCTCTTCCCGAAAAATTCCACGGTCTTACTAATACAGACACCCGCTACCGTCAGCGTTACCTTGACCTTATCGTAAACCCGGATGTTAAAGACACGTTCATCAAGCGCAGTAAGGTGATTTCTTCAATCCGCCGTTACATGGACGAACAGGGCTTTATGGAGGTTGAAACTCCAATGCTCGTTTCCAATGCAGGCGGCGCGGCGGCAAGACCCTTTGAAACACATTATAATGCGCTTAACGAAGACGTAAAGCTTCGAATTTCTCTTGAGCTTTATTTAAAGCGCCTTATTGTGGGCGGACTTGAAAAGGTTTATGAAATCGGCAGAGTGTTCCGTAACGAGGGTGTTGACACACGCCACAATCCCGAATTTACTCTTATGGAGCTTTACCAGGCTTATACCGATTATCACGGTATGATGGACTTAACTGAAAATCTGTTCCGCTATTTAGCTTCTGAGGTTTGCGGTACTACTGAGATAACCTACGGCGAGCATCAGATTGATTTGGGCAAACCCTTCGAGCGCCTTACAATGATTGAGGCGGTTAAAAAATATTCGGGCGTTGACTTCGATGAAATAGACGGTGATGAAGAGGCAAAGAAGGTTGCCAAAGAGCATCATATCGAATTTGAAGACAGACACAAAAAAGGCGATATTCTCAATTTGTTCTTTGAGGAGTTCTGCGAGGCAAATCTTATTCAGCCCACGTTTATAATGGACCATCCTGTTGATATTTCTCCCCTTACGAAGAGAAAGCCCGAAAAGCCCGAATACGTTGAGCGTTTTGAGCTGTTTATTAACGGTTGGGAAATGTGCAATGCTTATTCTGAGCTTAACGACCCCATTGACCAGCGTGAGCGCTTTAAACTGCAGGATGCTGCCGCAGCGGCAGGGGACGAGGAAGCAAACCACACTGACGAAGATTTCCTCAATGCTCTTGAAATCGGTATGCCCCCAACGGGTGGTATCGGCTACGGTATTGACAGACTTGTAATGCTTCTCACAAATTCCCCCGCCATTCGTGATGTGTTGCTCTTCCCCACGATGAAGACGATCGAATGAAAAACATGATTATATAAGCTAAAAAAGTAGATTGTTTATGATACTCATCTTAGGATATGGTTAACTTAATTTTATCTCAATCCAGTAGGATTTTAATATAATTATGATTTAGAGAGGAGGATGATTATGGCTAAGTGTATTCAATGTGGCAAAGATGGAGCAAAATATGAGCATTTCAATGGTGGATATGTTTGTGACAGCTGCATCGGAACATATTTTCAATGCCCAGATTGTGGAAAGGCGTTTGATAGAGATGATCTTGTAAATGGCGATGCAGGAAACGGATTTTGTGCAAACGATGCACCTAAGCATTGAGATTTACTTTTGGGCTAAGAGAGTGTAAAATGACTCTACATATAGCCCAAAAGTGAAAGCCACGCCTTGAGATACTGCCCTAACAATAAGGAAATACATTTCTACGCCGAGTTACCCCACCATTTTATGGGTAGCGGCGATTGGTTTGATGTGATAATATTAAGAAAAAGTAAAATCCAAATCCAAATCCAATCTAAAATATTATCAAGGTGGTTATCTTATGTGGTTTGTTT
>JAFLUN010000039.1:13544-15998 GCA_022508785.1 Oscillospiraceae bacterium | reverse complement strand
TAAGGATTTACAGGGTTCCTTTCAATCTCGTCGTTGTTTAATTTTCAAGGTCCGTGTTTGCGCTGTTCCTTAGCGCTCGTATATAATAACAAAACAAGTGACAAATGTCAACAACTTTTTTTAATTTTTTTAATCTTTTTTGAAACTCAACCGGGTGTTTCAAAAACTTGTATAAAAATCCATTCTCAAATCTGTATTTTATGTGCAAATCATGTTAATAGGTACATATACTGTCCCTTTTTATTTAATTATTTATATAATGTAATATGTAAAATAAATTTTAAACTTTTTATCCCCTGCCTATTGACAATCATACATAACCGTACTATAATACATTTGAACAGTTATTCAAATGATAATTTGATTATTTGACGAAATAATATTGAGGAGGTTTTTATGAACAGTGAAACAAACATTGTAAAGGAAGTTAACGAGCAAATGCCCGATGAAGAAATCCTTTACGACCTGGCTGAGCTTTTTAAAGTGTTCGGCGACAGTACGAGAATCAAAATACTGTACGTATTATTTGAATCCGAAATGTGCGTAAACGACATAGCAACAGTGCTTAATATGACGTCTTCGGCTATTTCGCATCAATTAAGAGTGCTGAAGCAATCCCAGCTTATTAAATTCCGCCGTGACGGAAAATCAATTTACTATTCCCTTGCCGACGATCACGTCAGAACGATACTTGATCAAGGTATGGATCATATTTGTGAATAATTTTAGAGGAGAGATATATTATGAAAAAAAATTACAAACTTCAGGATCTTGACTGCGCTAACTGTGCAGCAAAAATGGAAGCAGCAATCAAAAAGCTTGACGGTGTTAACGATGCAAAAGTAAGCTTTATGACACAGCGCCTTACTATTGATGCTGACGATGAAAAATTTGAAGCTATTGTTGATGAGGCTGCAAAAATTTGCAAAAAGATTGAGCCTGACTGTGTAATAGTAAGATAACGGGAGCTGGGAATGAGCAAAAAGCAAAAGAAATCATTATTAAGAATTATTCTGTCGGCGGTGCTTTTAATTGCGGCGGCAGTATTTGAACATATTGCAGAGCCTTCTTGGTACATTGCTTTGCCGATTTTTCTTATTCCGTATATTATAATAGGATACGACGTTCTTATAAAATCAGTTAAAAATATTGCCCACGGGCAGGTTTTTGATGAAAACTTCCTTATGGCAATAGCCACTGTCGGAGCTCTTGCAACAGGTCAATACCCGGAAGCTGTATTTGTTATGCTGTTTTACCAAGTGGGCGAATTTTTTCAGAATTGGGCTGTGGGAAAAAGCAGACAGTCAATTTCAGAGCTTATGGACATTCGACCTGACTACGCAAATCTTGTCAAAGACGGTGAAATTACAACTGTTGATCCGTATGACATTGTAATCGGTGATATAATTCTGATTAAGCCCGGCGAAAAAATTCCCCTTGACGGTGAAATAATTGAGGGCAGTTCCAGTTTTGACACGTCTGCGCTTACGGGCGAATCGCTCCCGAGGGATGTGAGCGTCGGCGATAAAGCGACCAGTGGCTGTGTAAATCTTAGCGGAGTTATTAAAGTTAAGGTTACAAGTGAGTTTGGCGAATCAACGGTAAACAAAATTCTTGAGCTTATTGAAGAATCCTCTTCCAATAAAGCGGCAAGCGAAGATTTTATTACTAAATTTGCGAAATACTATACGCCTATCGTTGTTATATGTGCTTTAGCCTTGGCAATAATTCCGACAATTATTACGGGCGAATTTAAAATGTGGCTTATGAGGGCGCTGACGTTTCTTGTTATCTCCTGCCCCTGTGCGCTTGTTATTTCCATTCCCCTTTCGTTTTTCGGCGGAATCGGCGGAGCATCGAGAAAAGGCATACTTATTAAAGGCTCGTGCTACCTTGAAAATCTTTCAAAAGCGGAAATTGCAGTATTTGATAAAACGGGCACTCTTACCGAGGGCACTTTCAGCGTAACTGCAGTGCATCCTACTGATATTAGTGAGGAAGAGCTTATTGAATACGCCGCATATGCTGAATACTTTTCAGAGCACCCAATCGCCCATTCGGTCAAAGCATTTTACGGTAAAGAGATTGATAAATCGAAAATCCGTGATGTCAAGGAAATTGCAGGTCACGGAATAGAAGCCGAGATTGAGAATCACAAAATTCTTGCAGGCAACAAAAAGCTTTGTGAAATGCACGGAATTGAGGCTGACGATTGCGAGCAAACAGGCACAATTCTTCACATTTGCATTGACGGACAATATGCAGGGCATATTGTAATTTCGGATAAAATAAAAGAAAATTCCGATAAAATGATTACGGAGCTTAAAAGCAACGGAGTTAAAACCGTTATGCTCACAGGCGACCGCGATGCAGTAGGAAAAGACGTTGCAAATACTCTCGGCATTGACGAAGTGCACACAGAGCTTTTGCCCACAGACAAGGTTAGTATTGTTG
>JAFLUN010000039.1:11831-13444 GCA_022508785.1 Oscillospiraceae bacterium | reverse complement strand
GCATTGACGAAGTGCACACAGAGCTTTTGCCCACAGACAAGGTTAGTATTGTTGAAGAATTATTTGCAAAAAAGAGCAAAAACGGCAAGCTTTTGTTCTCAGGTGACGGAATAAACGATGCTCCCGTGCTTGCCCGTGCGGATATAGGAATTGCAATGGGCGGCATTGGTTCAGACGCATCTATTGAAGCGGCAGACATTGTTATTATGGATGACGATATCGGAAAAATCGGCACTGCGCTTAAGATTTCCAAAAAGACACTGAAAATCGTTAAAGAAAATATAGCCTTTGCCCTTGGAATCAAGATTTCATTCCTTATCCTCGGCGCGTTCGGCATCACGACTATGTGGATGGCAGTTTTTGCCGACGTGGGCGTCAGCGTAATAGCAATATTAAATTCAATGAGAACGCTGAGAGAATAATTCAATAAAAAAAGAAAATGCTATGCAAAAAATTTGTTTGATTGCATAGCATTTTTCATTTTACTCTGGATGTCCTATTTTTTAATATACGGTAACTTATTTACCCTCTAGAATTTAAGAACTTATCTCTATTTATTGAAAAAATATAGTCCCCGTTTTCATAAAAATCATTTTGAATCATTCCTGCTTTTTGCATTACCTTATATGATTCTAAATTACTTCTTGCACATCCACCATAAATCATGTCATACTTCATATCTTCAAACGCATAACGCAGTAATTCAATAGCACATTGTGTAGCGTAACCTCGATTTCGGTATTTTTCATCAATTATGTAAAAAATAACGGTTTTTCCTTTTTCAGCTTCACCGTCTAATCCACACCAACCTATTATTACATTTGGTTCTTCTTTTTGGAAAACACCTAAGCATAAATGACAAATTGCCTTCTGTCTGTTTTTATTATGAGTAGTTTCCATGTATCTTAAAGCTTCGTATGCTTTATCAACAGTTATTTCACGTGGATATTCCCACATTCTGGCTATCTCCTCAATATCATTATCAGTTAAGGTTCGCAGTATTAAATCATTTGTTAAAAGTTCTATTATTTATTCCCCTGCCTTATCTATAATAAATTTCATTTCATCAACTATTTGCTGAATACTTTTATTGTCTGTATCAATAACATAATCACTCTGAATTGGATTTAAATGAAGCCAGTAAAAAGAACATTCATTTTTATCCCCACGCTTTTTATGCCGTTCCATCAAAGTATCCTCAGAACAGGTCAATGTAAAGCCTAAAACTAAGTAATTCTTTGCCGTCACATCTTGGAGTATTGCTTCACGAATTGCTTTATCTATTACAACTACAGATGACAAAAAGACATAATCAAAATTTGAGTTTAAATATGTAGAAAGTGCAAAAGATACCGTTTTATCACCATTCCGTAATCTTGTATCATCAATAGAAAAAGGATTTACACACCACGCCCAGTCACCGTCAAAAAAAGCACTGTTTTCATAAGAAGCAAAAAGTTGCTCTGTCACAGTCGTTTTACCAACGCAAGGAGACCCCGTTACAATAATCAGTTTTTGCTTCGATTTTTTTGACACAATATTCCTCCATATAAATAGTGTATAAGGGACGATGTGGGCATCGTCCCCTACTTTTAAAGTTCTTTACTGAAGTT
>JAFLUN010000039.1:0-11731 GCA_022508785.1 Oscillospiraceae bacterium | reverse complement strand
CCAAGCTCGTCCGCAATTTCCTCTGCTGACGGGTCGTGTCCGTTTTTGTGAAGAAGCTGTGTGCTTGTCTTTTTAACCTTATTTATAGTTTCAACCATATGCACGGGAATACGGATTGTTCTTGCCTGGTCTGCTATTGCGCGGGTAATTGCCTGACGAATCCACCACGTAGCATAGGTTGAGAATTTAAAGCCCTTTGTATAATCAAATTTATCAACTGCTTTAATAAGACCTAAGTTGCCCTCCTGAATTAAATCAAGGAAAGCCATTCCCCTGCCCACATAACGCTTTGCAATACTTACAACAAGACGAAGGTTGGCTTCGGCAAGGCGTTTTTTAGCATCAGGGTCGTTATCGGCAATTCTCATAGCAAGAACCTGCTCCTCCTCAGTTGAGAGAAGAGGCACTCTGCCTATCTCTTTAAGATAAACACGAACGTGGTCATCCATAGCGAGAGTTTTACTGTCGCCCATACCGCCGTCGTCTGTTTTTGCAAGGTCCGTTTCGTTGGTTATAGCATCCCTTGCCATGTCGCCCAAGTCGTCAATTATCTCAATATTATTCTGCTCAATTATTTCATAAAGCTTGTCAAGCTCGTCCATTTCAATGTCAAGCTCAATAATTGCAGTGTCAATTTCCTGCGTTGTAAGTTTACCTACCGCTTTGCCCTTTTCAACAAGCGCTTTTATCGCCGTTTTCTTATCAAGATTTTCCATAGTCTTTCACCCTTATGTATTATTTTTAAAGAAATTTAAGAAATCATCATCACTGATATTCTCTTTACCCACAGCTGATTTGGCTTTCTTATTTTTCTCTTCAATTATTGTTTTTATACAGTCCTCACACTCTTCCTGTGTGTTTTGCTGAACCTGAGAGAGCGTTTGAATTTTTGCTATCGCTTTTATTTCGTCATCAATAATCTCGCCGTAAAGGAAAGATATCTCCGCCGATTTTCCTTCCCTGAGCCTGTCTGTCAGCGTTTTGTAAATCCTGCCGTTAAATGCTGTTACAAAGCCGTCGGCAGTAATTTGTTTGTCTGCAATTTTCAAAAAATCGGGATTGGCTAAAATCAAAGCTATTAAACTTTCCTCAGCCCTTGCCGCTTTGAAATTATCTGAACGCTCGGGGTTTAATTTATCAAGAATATCATCAGCTTTAACTACTGTTTTAAACTCCTGCTTTTTCCGAGTTATTTGGCGTGACCTTCCAGAACGCTTAACCTCGTCCGTTATTGCAGACTTTGCTACGGAAAGCTCGGAAGCTAAACGGGAAGCGTAAATGTCAAGCTCTATGGGAGAAAGCTCCGCCAAAATAGGCACCGCCGCACGAAGATAACGCCTTTTGCCGTCATCCGTTGACAAGTCAAGTTTTTCACGCTCTGATAAAAGCTTATATTCAATTTCGTTTGCCGCTCCGTCAATAATTGACCGAAACCGCTCAACACCGTAATTTTTGATTATCTCATCAGGGTCTTTTCCACCTGAAAGATTCAAAACACGGATTTTTGCATTTGTTTTGGACAACACCTCAAGGGCCCGTGCAGTGGCCTTACCGCCTGCCTCGTCGTTATCATAGCAAATAAAAATTTCCGAAGCATAGCGTGACAGTAAATGCGCCTGCTCTTGTGTCAACGCCGTACCAAGCCCTGCAACTGCGTTAGTAAACCCTGCCTGATGAAGCATTACTGCATCAATATTACCCTCGCAGAGAATTAGGCTGTCCTTGCCCGATTTACGGGCAAAATTCAGCGCAAAAACCTCGTTACCCTTTTTGTAAACGAGTGTGTCAGAGGTGTTTACATATTTGCCTCTGTCCTCTTCACGAATTCTTCTTCCGCTGAAGCCCAAAACATTGCCCCGAAGGTCAATTATCGGGAAAACAAGACGGTGACGGAAAGTGTCAAAATATGTACCTTTTGACGATTTCTTTAAAAGGTCGGCCTCGGCAAGCTCATAATCGTTAAAACCTTTGGAGTTCATATACTCTTTAAGGCTTGTCCAACTGTCTGGGGCATAGCCTAAGCCGAATTTAATAACGGTTTCTTTTGTAAGGCGCCGTTCTCTGCAGTAATTCGCCGCGGCTGCGCCTTGCGGACTTAACAGCTGTTTATTGAAAAATCTTGCGGCTTCACGGTTTGCTTCATACATTCGAAGTCTTCGTTTTGAAAGTGAAGCGTCATAAGAATTGTCCTCAGGTAAATCCATGCCCACTTTATCCGCAAGGAATTTTACAGCGTCAATATAATTGAGATTTTCTATGGAGCATATAAAACGAATTACATCTCCGCCCTCACCGCAGCCAAAGCAGTAAAAGGACTGCGTGTCCGGATAGACTGTAAACGAAGGCGTTTTCTCACCGTGAAAGGGGCAAAGCCCTCTGCAAATTTTGCCGTTGCGTTTGATATTTACATAAGAGGATATTATTGTTTCAATGTCCGCACGGCGTCGTAGCTCCGCAATATAGTCGTCACTGATAGCCATTAAAAATCCCCCATTCCCATGTCAACCCAACAGTCGGGGATAAATATTGTTTGATAGACTGAGAGAAGATAGCGGTCGCTCATTCCTGCGATGTAATCGCAAACCGCGCGCTCCACTCCTTCGCTTTCAATTATATAATGAAAAGCCTCGGGTATTTTACTGCTGTTTTTGACGAAATACTCGTAAAGGCGGATTATAATGTCAATAGCCTTCGTTTCTTCACCCTTGCAGGTGGGATTGGTGTAAACCAGACTGAACATCAATTTGTGAAGCTCGTCAAAGGGCAACTGAATATCCTCGGAAAAATTTATATCGTCAACGCTGTTTTCAACGCAGTTTTTTACAAGGGTATTTATTCTTTCGGATTTGTTAGTGCCGAGGGACAGACGAATGGTTAAAGGGATATCCTCTTCCGTCATAATTCCGCCGCGAACGGCATCGTCAATATCGTGATTTATGTATGCTATTTTGTCGGCAAGCTTTACGATTCTGCCCTCAAGAGTGTCTGCCTCTTTCCCTCTTGTATGGCAGACGATACCGTCACGAACCTCGTAGGTAAGGTTTAACCCTGCGCCGTTTTTTTCGAGCTTTTCAACTACTCGCAGGCTTTGCTCGTAATGGTGAAATCCCTCGGGGAAAACCTGATTGAGCGCTCTTTCCCCTGCGTGGCCGAAGGGTGTGTGGCCCAAATCGTGGCCGAGGGCAATAGCTTCGGTTAAATCGGAGTTAAGAGAAAGTCCGTTTGAAATTGTACGGGCAATTTGCGCAACCTCTAAAGTGTGGGTAAGGCGAGTGCGGTAATGGTCGCCCAAAGGTGACAAAAACACCTGCGTTTTATGCTTAAGACGGCGAAACGAGTTAGAGTGAATAATTCTGTCACGGTCACGCTGAAAATCGGTTCTCAGCGAACATTTTTCCTCGAAAACCGCTCTGCCCTTCGTGTCTACCGCAAGGCAGGCTTTAGGAGAAAAAATGAGTTTTTCATTATTTTCAAGTTTTTCACGAATTGTCACTTTTTTCGCCCCCTTTTATGTTGCTAAAAAACGCCTTCTAAATGTTAATATAACAAAATATCGCCAAATACTTTTTTATTTTTCAGAATTCATAAAAATTTTCGGATATTTCTTGAGGAATAATTTTTCCGTTGCTCAGTTCCGTAAGCTTTTCGGTAAAATTTCCGTACATTTCGTCTTTCACACGGACGGTTATTGTCACATTATCGGCAAAATCGGAATTTAAAACGGAAATATTCTCTGAGCGCAAAAATGCCTCAAGTTTGCCGTAAAAATAGTAATCGCAGGCAATTCGCAATTCCTTTGCTTGTGCCTTGGTGATTATTTTACTTTTATCAAGAGCGATTTTTGCAGTATGGGAATAGGCGCGGACAAGCCCTCCGCCGCCTAAAAGTATTCCGCCGAAATACCGTGTGACAACAACGCAAACATCGGTTACATTTTCCTTTTCCAAAACGCTTAGAACAGGAACGCCTGCAGTCCCCTGAGGCTCGCCGTCATCTGAATAGCGTTTGGTATTCCCCTCACGGATAATGTAGGCAAAAACATTGTGGGTTGCATCCCAATGCTTTGATTTAATCGCCGCTATAAAGCTTTCAGCATCCTCTTTTGAAGAAACAGGACAGCAATACCCTATAAAACGGGAATGTTTAATGACATATTCATCATTTGCGTCGATCTTTACCGTTCTGTACTCCATAAACTTTCCGAGACCCTGCTTTCAAAAATAATAATATAAAAAAGGCGGCACATTTTGTACCGCCGATTTATTACTTGGATTCGAGATTGTAACGTCTGTTGAAACGGTCAACACGTCCGCCTGTGTCAACAAGCTTCTGCTTACCTGTAAAGAACGGGTGGCAATTTGAGCAAATATCAACTTTAAGTCCTGACTTGGTTGAACGAGTTTCAAATGTAGCACCGCAAGCACACTTTACGGTAGTGGTTTCATAATTAGGATGAATTCCTTCTTTCACGAATTGTCACCTCTTTCAGTTATCATTTATTAAGCCTAATAAGTTTATCACAGTAAATTTCAAAAATCAAGTGTTTTTTCAAAATTTACAGAAATTTCTTGTGAAAGTTCAAAAGAATATAATGTTACCTTAACGTTTTCTACACCGAAACACTCCTGAGCCGCCCGTTTGTAGACCGCCATTTGCGTTTTGTAGCGTTCGACTAATTCCTCGGCGGATTTTACTCTGTCAGTCTTGTAGTCAATTATTTCACCCATATCGCCGTTTACTAAAAGACCGTCAACCACGCCCTGAACCACTGCCGCCTCACCGTCTGCAAGCTCAATGTCCTTGTGAATCGCCGTGATTGGTATTGACATTGTAAATTCTCTTTCACGCCAAAACTCGTCGGCTTCTGATATGCGTTTAAACATATCGCTTTGGAAGAATTTTTTGATTTTGCCTTTCTCTATAGCCTTTGCTTCATCGGCAGAAAAAGTTTTATTGGAAATGAGCCGTTCAATTTCACCGTCAAGATTTTCAGCCGCATTTTTCATATCGCAAACTTCCATAAACTTGTGAATGAGCGTTCCTTTTTTTGCAGGAGTTATTTTGCCTTCACTTAAAAATGCAGGATTTTCACTGGCAAAATATTCATTGCTCTGTTCCCTGTCCATTGAGGATGCGGTGTATTTTACATCAATTCCTGCAAGAGAATCAAAGGGATAAGAAAAGGATATTTTTTCCTTAATTTGTTCGGTAATTTTACTGTCGGGAAGAAAATTCTCTTTCGTTTCTTCACTTTGGTCTGTGTTTTCAAAGGTTTCGCAAAAATGAATGTCAATTTTGCTTTCGGTATCTGCTTCCGTGCGACCTAATAGATTTTTTACAAAGGGAAATTCAGAGAACGACGGATGCCTTACTAAAGAAAACAGTACCCAGTCAAAAAAGCTGTTGATATTTTTAACGGCGGTATGCAGATTTTCTTCGCTGACATTATTTTCGTAAAACAGTTTTTGAATTTTATCCTGCGGTTTGTAAGCGCTGCCTACGAGTATAAGTTTTTCCTTTGCTCTTGTCATTGCAACGTAAAGCAGTCTTAAATTCTCAGCAGTGTTTTCTTCCTCATTTTTTAGCTTCACGGCAGAGAAAACCTGAGTTTTTATTTCTCGGTTTTCATGGGGGACAAACCGTAATGCCCCTGCCCCCAGCGTTTTATTTACGGGAAGTTTTTCCTGCGATTCTTCACGAAATCTTGAGGACATATTTGCAATAATGACGACGGGAAATTCAAGCCCCTTGCTTTTGTGGTATGTCATTATTCTTACCGCATTGTCATTTTCGGAAACGGTTTCCGCTCCTTCAAGGTCAAAGCCGTTTTTCTGTAGCTTGTCTATGTATCTTATAAAGCCTGAAAGCCCGAAATTACCGCCTGCATTATAGCTTTCGGCATAAGACACCAATTTTTGAAGATTTAAAACTCTTCTCTCCCCTGAATCCATTGCAGAAACAACACAGTCGAAAGCTGTTATTTCATAAATTCTGCGAATTAAATCGGGAACGCAAAGAGTAACGGAAAGGGTTCTGAAATAATCGAGCATTTCAAGAAACTGTTTTGCTTTTTCGTTTTCTGTGTCGGATTTTAAAGCGGAATAAAGGGACAGTTTCGGATATTTTGTTTTGAGTTCTGCAACATCGTCCTCAGTAAACGAGGTTAGAGGAGAAAGCAAAACCGACAAAAGCGGAACATCAGACAGCGGATTGTCGATTACACGAAGCATTGAGGCTACGGTCATAATCTCCGCATTGTCAAAAAATCCGCCTTCTTTTTTGTAATGAACGGGTATGCCCATTTTTACAAGCTCCCCTGCCATTACATTTGCTTTATCCTTCACTGCACGCAAAAGAATGCAAATGTCGCTGTACTGAACGGGGCGCTTTTCGTCGCCCTTGCCAATAAGTCTTTTTTCGTTAATCATTTTTTGAATAAGAGCGCCGATATATTGCGATTCTTTCACGAAATTGCTTTTACGGTAATCGTCTGCCTCAACAATGTGAACCTCAGCATCCGCCGAAGGGTTTTCATCAAACCCTTTTGCAGAGAAGCAAAGGCGTTCTGTTTCTTTGTAATTTAAACCGCCTAAGCTTGGAATCATTAAAAAGTCAAAGAAGAAGTTTACTGCGTCCACAACGCCCTTACGGCTTCTGAAATTGCTGTCAAGATAAATCTTTGCAGGATAGTTTCCGCCATCAAAAAGCTGAGTTTTATCCAAAAGAGATACGAATATTTCAGGGCACGCTTGACGGAAGGCATAAATGCTCTGCTTAACATCGCCTACTATGAACTGATTGTTGCCGTCTTTAGAAATTGCGTTGAAAAGGCTTACCTGAGCGTCGTTTGTATCCTGAAATTCGTCAATTAAAATTTCATCAAACTCGCCCGAAAGCTCGTGCGCCAGCTTTGATTTTACCTTCTCGCCTGAATCGGTTGTGTCATAAAGTAAATTCAAAGCAAAATGAAGAATATCCGAGAAATAATAGGTGTTGCGCTCGGCTTTTACCCGGGCTACACGCTCCACAAACTGCTTTACTCTGATTTTCAAAGCGTGCATTATGGGGCGGAGATACTGAGTATCGTCGTAATAATCCTCTGCCGTACAGACAAGAATTTTTTTAAGCTCCGTAATATCCTCTTTTATCAAATCACGGCGTGCTTTGATTTCAAAGAATAAACCGTCCTTTTCTTCCTTAGAAAAATTTGCAAAGTTATCAAATGATATACCTGCAACGGTGTTTCTTATGTCGTCCCAATCGCCGTTACTGTCAATTTTTTCCAAAGCGCTTTTTAAAGCCGATTCGGGTACGGGTAAATCTGCATTTATTGCCTCTTCAAGCTTTCCGCTTCCCATTGAATCCAAATAAAGTTTGTCCATTTTTTCAAGCACAAAAAGAATTTGCTCACGAAGCACTGAAAGAACATATTTGCCGCAGGCGCTCTCTTCCAAAGGCAAATTTTCCTCATAAGGCAGAAATGCTAAGTCAATCCACCCATCAGGATTGCAATCAGCCATTGCAAGATCGTACATTTTTATTAAAAGGGATTTCAGCGTATCGTCATTTTTTTGATTGGTGAAAAGGTCAAGCAAACGGGCGTCGCTTTCCGTTCCATTTTCGTACATTTCACTTAATATTTCGTCTGCCGTTTCACTTAAAATGATTTTATTCTCACTGTCGCTGAGCATGCTGAAATCCGGCGAAATCGAAAGCAATTCAAAATTATCTTTAACGAGCTTTGCACAAAAGCTGTCCATTGTGCAGATTTGCGCCTCGTGAAGATACAGCTTTTGCCGTTTCAAAAAAATGTTTGTGGGGTCTTTTGAAATAAGCTTTGATAACTCGTCGGAAAGCCTGTTTTTCATCTCTGCCGCAGCGGCTTTTGTAAAGGTAACTACTAAAAGGCGGTCAACCGATGACGGAGAGACAGGGTTTGTTATGCGTTTAATTATCCTTTCCACAAGAACGGAAGTTTTTCCCGAGCCTGCCGCCGCTGAAACGAGAATTGTTCCGTCTAAAGAATTTATTGCCTGCTTTTGAGCATCAGTCCAATTTTTTACTTCACTCACCGTCGTCACCCCCTAAAGCCGCAATAGCATCGTTAAAGCTGTATTCCTCAAGCTCGCGAAGCTTTCCGTCAGCTTCCCTCTTGCAAACCGTTTTGTAGTCGCAGTATTCGCACGCTTTTTCCGTGGGAACAGCATCAATTTCACCGTTATAAAGGCTGTTTGCCATATCTTTGATTTCACCGTCGATATAGTCTTTTAGCTTATAAAGAGATTTAAGGGAAATAATATTGCCCTTAGCGTTGCCTGATTTGTCAATGGATGACGGAATAAGCACTCCGCCTGCATCTCGGTCCATTGCGGTTATAACGCCTATGTTGTTAAGCACCATTCCGTTAAGCTTATATTCTTTATTTTCCGCTTTGCGCAAGGTATCGGAAGCAATATAACGCTCTGCCTTTGAAGGCGTTAACCTATTGTGCTTGGCAGGAAAATAAAGCACGCCTGCAGGCACAACATTGCCGAATTTTTCTCCGCCGTTTTGCCAAATAGCAAAGAGATAAATGAGCATTTGCATATTTATGCCCTGCAAAACCTCGGAAAGTTTAAACTCTTTTCCGCCTGTTTTGTAATCAATTACTCTTATGTAATTGTTTTCCCCGTTCTGCCATGAATCCACGCGGTCAACCTTGCCCACAACGGTAATGTCGTGCTCGCTGTCTAAAGAGAGCTTATAGGCGGGAATATCGCCGTCTATGTTAATGTTCAACTCAAAGCTTACGGGAGTAAAATCGCAGTTTTTAAACTCGTCAATTAAACGAAGAACCACTCTGTATGTCCTGTATTTTATCAGTTCAAGAGTTCTGTTAAAGGATGCGGATTTGTTTTCGCTTCCGCTCATTTGCTCTTCAATGTAAGAATCAATTATGCTGTACGTTATATTCTTGGATTCCTCATTTGAAAGAGCAATAAATTTTTCTTTGGGATATTCACGAAGAATAGTTTCAAGAACATAGTGAATAAGCGTTCCTGCCTGTGCCGGGTCAACCTCCGCTGATTTTTTAGCCTTAGCTTTTATACCATATTGGCAGAAATATCCAAATGGGCAGGAATAATATTTTTCCGTTCGGGATGCCGTAAGGAACATATTTTTGCCGAAAAGCTTTTCTGCAATATCTCTGTTTTTAAGCAGGAAGGTATTTTTGCGTATTTTGTCAATCATTTGTATTCTGCTGTTCTCACTGTTCTCTTTAAAATACTCATAAAGAGAAGAGGCAAGTACAGAGCCGTTAACACTTTCCCCTGCAAGAACGGAAAAAGCAGATTTTTCACTTTCAATTCGGCTCATTACATCGTTTTCGATTACTTGACAATTGGGGAGTAAAGCTTTTATCTCCGCAACGATTTCAGACGGGAAAAGGGATTCCCCGTCTGTACCGAATGAAGAATACGACACATAAAGCTTATCCGTTGAAAGGGACACGGCACGGTAAGCGATAAACAGCTCGCTGACAGAGTTGTATTCAATATTGCTGATAAGGTCTATTTGGTTTTCAATAAGCTCTGTTCTCTCTTTATCGGACAGAAGAACACCGCCGGAGCCAACGCCCGGGAAAACGCCGCTGTTGGCTCCCACAATAAACACCGCCCTTGGCGCAGACACACGGATTCTGTCTGCACTGCCGATGATAACTTCATCAATTCCGTTGGGGATAACGCCAATATCCTTTGAACTTACCAAAATATCAAAAAGCTCTGCGAAACGGGAAACGGATACGGTTTTTTCCCCTACTGCAAAATTTAGAGTGTCAAAAATATCCGCAGTCATTTTCCAAATACTGCTTTGCTCTATTGAAAGCTCGCTGTCGCCGCTGTTTTTGAGAGCATCGGCAATTATTTTTAAGTTTTCATCAACGCCAACATTTCTGAGGAATGTAAACACTTCTTTGGAAATCGTTAAACCGTCAGTATCGGTTATTTTGTTTTTAAGACTTAAAATAGGCGCAACTATTCTTTTGCGAAGGCTGTTAAGCTCTGAAAGCTCTTCCAGCGAAATCTCGTCAAGCTCAGCGCCGAAGCCTTTGGGATTATCTGTCCACTCGTTTTTCCATGCTGAACTTTTCAAATTCCACATAAGAACATAATCTTCAACTGCGCATATTTCTTCCGTTGTAAATCCGTAAAGGTTTGTTTTAAGAAGCGTAAAAACGCTGTCGACGGAAAAGCCGTTGACTATTATGTCAAAAAGTGTGCGGATAAACACGATAAGCGGTTGTGTGAGCACTGGTTGGCGTGAATCAAAAAAGCATTTTATACCGTATTTTCTAAAGGAATTTGCCAGGTCGTTTTTATATGTATTTTCAGCTCTTTCAATGACTGCTATGTCACGGTAACGGTAATTTTCCGTGCGCACAAGTCTTCGTATTTCAGCGGCGACCGCATCACATTCATCTTTTTTGTTTTTGCAGGGAATTAAAGACACAGACGAAGCATTACCGTCAAAAATTTCTCCCTTATTTCCGAATATATTTTTTTCAAGGAAATTAAGTGCATTCGCTTTGTACTCCTCTTGGGGCAAAAGATTTTCTCTTGATGCTATCCTCACCCCT
The DNA here is from genome assembly GCA_022508785.1 of Oscillospiraceae bacterium. Classification (GTDB taxonomy): domain Bacteria; phylum Bacillota; class Clostridia; order Oscillospirales; family Acutalibacteraceae; genus Fimenecus. The sequence continues at coordinate 1,113 of JAFLUN010000039.1, read as the reverse complement.
GCTCTGTTCGCAATATCGGTTAACGCTTTAATTTCTTTGTGAACATTGCGGAAAACATCATATTTGCCGTTTCTCGCTTCACTGTCATAGCAAAATGTTACGTAAAGCTCGTCTGCGGATTTCATTATCTTTTCAAGAACGGAATATTCCTGAGCGGAAAAGCCAGAAAATCCGTCAACGGCAACTGTTTTTCCTTTGAAAAAGTCATCAGTTTCCAAAGTCTCGGCAAGAATGTCGAGAAAATCGGTGTCGTCACCGAAGCTGTCACTTACCAAGGCATCGTAACAGCGGTAAATATCTGCCAATTCCGAAAGCTTTAATGAAAAGGATTCACGCCGCATTTTGCCTGAAACCAACCCTAAGCTTTCAGGTGAAATTCTGCACTTTTTAAGCTCTTTGCGGAAAGCGACAAGCTCGTTTATAAGCGCTGGATTTTTTACGTATTTTCTGAACGAAACGGTTTTGTCCTGCAACGCTTCAACTGCAATGCTCATAAGTATTGCACGGGCGGAATCGTCAACGCATTTTTGCGGAAGCTTGCCGAGCCTTTTCAAAAGCTTCTCGGCAAGTCTTGAAAAGCTTAAAACTTCGATATTATTAACTTTTTCGTTACCCAACAAATAGAGCATTGCCCGTTCGGTTTCAAACGAAAACTGCTCGGGAACAATTATAATTGCTTTATCGGGAGAATTTTTTGCAATATCGGCTAAAACAGAGCGTACCTTCCGCGTTTTTCCGCTCCCTGTTCTGCCTGTAATAATACGAAGCATAAGCTACTCCTTTTTAATAGATTTTATAAAGCTCTGCACCGTGGGGCGCTACCGTAAATTTCATAGTTTTTTCTGTCTTGCAAACATCTTCACGCTTCCAAAGATTGCGAAGAGTTTTGTCTGTATCGAAACCGAATTTTTCAAAATCAACTGCAATAGATTTTTCAGTATCGCTTACGTTAAACACCGCAAAAATAACATTGTTTTCTTCGTCAAAGCACTTGCGGATAATGAAATCACTATCCCTGAAAATCTCTTTTCCGCCGTGGGAAGACTGATTTACGGATAAAACCTCAGGATTAGTTATAAGCGACAGTGTCCATTCGTCATTTTCACGCATTTC
>JAFLUN010000038.1:3174-16093 GCA_022508785.1 Oscillospiraceae bacterium | reverse complement strand
CCTCTATCTCGTTTTGCAAAATACCGATTTCTTTTTCAAGATTCATAAGTTTTGCTCGGCGTTTTCTGTCCTCGGCTTTGTTTTTGCGGTTTGCCTCATACTCCTTGGCATTGTCGCTTTTATCTTTTTTCTCTGTTACCTGAGCGTTAGACACAACTTTATGTTCTTTATAATAATCATAATTTCCGTTGTAAATGACAGCACCGTCGCCTGTCATTTCAATAATTTTATTCGGCACAGATTTAAGCAGATATCTATCGTGAGAAACGGCTATAATCGTACCCTCGTAATTTCTCAAAGCCTGCTCTAAAGCCTCTTTTGCCTTGTAGTCAAGATGATTGGTAGGCTCGTCAAGTACAAGAACATTGGAGCGCTCAAAGGAAATAATGCAAAGCACAATTTTTGCCCTGTTAGCACCAGACATTTCCTTAACACGCTTAAAAACATCTTCGTCTTCAATAAGAAAGCGGGCGAGCATACTGCGGATTTCATATTCTGTTTTTGTAGGGAATTTTTTGTGAACCGAATCTATTACGGTTGAATTTAAATCAAGGGAAGAAAGCTCTTGGTCAAAATATGAAATTTTTACATTTCCGCCCCATTTAACAGAGCCGCCGTAGGGAAGTTTTTTCAAAATTGCTTTTAGAAAAGAGGATTTGCCTATGCCGTTTCTGCCCACAAAGGCAACCTTTTCGCCCTTTAAAATTTCAAGGTTAAGATTTTGAAAAAGCGTTTTTGCATTTTCACCTTTGCCTACTGTAAGCGACATATCCTTACATTCAAGAACAGTTTTATGCGGCTCAATGTCAAAGGGAAAAGAAATATTAAGGTCTTTAGGCTTCGGATTAGGCTTTGCAAGAAGCTCGGCCTTTTCAAGGGCTTTCACACGGGAGCCTACGCTGTTTATACTGCTTGATTTTGCAATATTTCTGCGAACATAATCACGAAGCTCCTCAAGTTCACGCTGTTGCTTTTCGTATTCACGGGACAGCACCTTTATTCTTTCTTCTTTTTGCTTTAAAAATGAGGAGTATCCGCCCTTGTAACGCACTAATTCGCCGTTTTCCAACTCGCAAATATCAGACGAAACGGCATCAAGAAAATATCTGTCGTGGGAAACAACAATTACAGCGCCTTTATAAGCGGTAAGATACTGCTCAAGCCAGCCGAGCATTTCAAAATCAAGATGGTTTGTCGGCTCGTCAAGAATTAAAAGCTCTGGATTTTGAACAAGAATTTTGCACATGGCAAATCTCATTTTTTCTCCGCCGGATAACAGTGATATTTTTCCGTTCATATCAAAGGAGCTAAAGCCCATTCCGTTAAGCACGGTGTTTATTCTGACCTCGGCGTTGTGACCGTCAAAGGCATTGTAAATATTAGTAAGTCGCTCATATTCGGCAGAAAGACTTCCGTATTCGTCTTTAGGTGAATTTGCCATTTTTAAAGTAATATCTTCTATTGCTTTTCTTGTTTCAAAAACCTCTTTTAAAGCGTCTTCAATTTCTTCTTTGAGAGTATTTGAAGAGTTCAACGCTTCATTTTGCTTAAGATAACCTATTCTAAGATTGGGTTTTGAGGAAATTGCGCCTTCGTCATAACTTAAGGACCCCGAAATAATATTCAAAAGGGTGGATTTGCCTACACCGTTAATTCCGAGCAAACCGATTCTGTCCCTGTCATTGACTGACAGAGAAATATTTTTAAGTATTGGTTTGTCAAGAAAAGTTTTTGAAACAGAATTTAAAGTAATTAGCATAAGTTTATAACCCTAAAAAACGGGACGTTAAGCCCCGTTTAATTATTTTATTTAAAGCGTTGGCGCAATGCTTCGAAAGCTACCTTTCCTCTCGGAAATATGTAATACCGAGTGCCTGCGGCGGCTGATTTTCGCGCTTTTTACGAATACTTGTAGCAATAAGAACGATTATAGTAACTGCATAAGGCAGCATTTGAATAAGCGGAATATAAGTCATCGGAACATTGATATAGTTGAAAAGAATGTACAATGCACCGAAAAGATACGAGCTTAAAATTGACATACTCGGTTTCCAAATTGAGAAAATAACGATTGCAATTGCAAGCCAGCCTCTGTCACCAAAGCCGTTGTTTGACCAAATACCGTTGCTGTAATCCATAATGTAGAAAAGACCGCCAAGACCTGCAATCATACCGCCGATTGACGTTGCAAGATACTTGTAAAGAGTAACGTTAATACCGGCAGCGTCGGCAGTTGCGGGGTTTTCACCGACTGAACGAAGGTGTAAGCCTGCCTTAGTTCTTTTTAGAATAAAGCCTGCAACAATGGCAATAATGACCGCTAAATAAACCATGAAACCGTGTGAAAAAATCATCTTTCCAAAGCTGCCCATATCCTCAGAAAACGGGAAAATCATTGTTTTATATGCTCTTGCTATTTTAACAAGAGAAAGATAAGGGACATCGCTTTTCAAAATTTTAATAAGCGAACCGCCGAAAAAGTTACCGAAACCAACGCCGAATGTTGTTATGGCAAGTCCCGTAACATTCTGGTTTGCTTTAAGAGTAACCGTTAAGAAACAGTAAAGAAGAGATGTAAGAAGTGAACCTAAAAGGCAGCACAAAAGGGGAATAATAACGGCGAGTGTCGGGTCAACCGACTGTGCACCGTTTTGATAGAAGAAACCGCCGATAACGCCGGAAATTGCTCCTATATACATAATGCCCGGAATACCGAGATTTAAATTACCCGATTTTTCTGTGATTATTTCACCTGTTGCGCCGTAAAGAAGGGGAGTTCCCTGCAGAATTGCACGGGAGATAAATTGAGCAATTGCGTCCATATTATTTGTCCTCCTTTACATGCTTTTTGCTGTGGTTAAAGTTGATTTTATAGTTAATAAAGAATTCACAACCGATAATGAAGAAAAGAATAATACCCGTTAAGATTTCTGCAAAGTCGGCATTAAGACCGAACTTTGATGCAACTTCATCAGCACCGCGCTCAAGGAAAACTATGAGCAGTGATGTTAAAACCATTGTAACTGGATTAAACTTTGCAAGCCATGAAACCATTATCGCCGTAAATCCTCTTCCGCCGACAAGATTTGAGTCAATAGAGTGGGAGGAACCGCCAACGAGCAAAAGACCTGCAATACCGCAAATAGCACCCGAAACTGCCATTGTACGAACAATTACTTTTTTAACGTTTATTCCAATGTATCTTGCCGTGTTTTCACTTTCTCCGACAACGGAAATTTCATATCCGTGCTTGCTGTAATTTAAGTATATGTAAAGAACGGCAGTAAGTACGGCTACAATGAGTATGTTAAGCAAATAGTTTGTTCCGAAGAGCTTTGGGAACCAACCGTGTCTTAAAAGGTCAGGGCCTACAACATTTGAACCGCTCTTGTCGGCAACCTTTAAGAAAAACTCAATAAGCTGAATTGCAACATAGTTCATCATAAGTGTGAAAAGCGTTTCGTTCGTTCCCCAATGTGCTTTGAAGAAAGCGGGAATAACCGCCCAAATTATGCCCGAAACTATCGCAAAAATTGCCATTATCAAAATAAGCAATCCGTTAGGGACTTTACCGCCAAGATAGAACATACACATTGCGGTTGAAAGGCAGCCAATAAGCACCTGACCCTCGGCACCCGTATTCCAAAATCGCATTCTGAATGCAGGCGTAACCGCAAGGGAAACGCAAAGAAGAATTGCAATTTCGTGAATTGTAACAAGCGTTCTGCCCGTGCCGAAAGCTCCGAGATAAATCGTTTTGAAAATTGAAATTGGATCATCGCCCGTGAAAATTTTAGTAATAATTCCGCAAACAACAAGAGCCATCAAAATTGCAATAATTCTAACGATTATTCCTTTAGAGCGTGAAACATCAGTCCGCTTTGAAATATGGAAAAGAGGTTCGTGAGTTTTAATTTTATTGTTCTTCATTCCCGTTAGCTCCTTTCGCTTTCGTCATTAAAAGACCGATTTCTTCTTTTTTAGCCGTTCTGCCGTCAACAATTCCCGAAACGGCGCCTGAACTGATAACAAGGATTCTGTCGCAAAGCTCAAGTAAAACGTCTAAATCCTCGCCGACAAAAATAACCGCAACGCCGTTTTCCTTTTGCTTATTTAACAAATTGTATATTGTATAAGATGAGTTAATGTCAAGCCCGCGAACAGGGTAGGCAGCCATTAAAACAGTTGGAGCAGAGGAAATTTCTCTGCCGACAAGCACCTTTTGAACATTACCGCCTGAAAGGCGTCGTACAGGTGTTGTGGCGCTTGGAGTAACAACCTCAAGGTCTTCAATAATTTTGTTGGCAAGCTTTTTCGGCGGCTTTTTATCAAGGAAAAGCGAGTGACCGTTTTTGTAGCTTCTAAGCATCATATTATCAATAATATCCATATTGCCTACAAGCCCCATGCCAAGACGGTCTTCGGGAACGAAGGAGAGCCGCACACCGAGCTCACGGATTTGAACAGGGGTTTTCTTGCGAAGATCTATGCTTTTATTGTTTGACGGGTCAATATATGTAACGTTACCCTTTGAGGAGTTAATAAGCCCTGCAATAGATTCAAGAAGCTCTTTTTGACCGCTTCCTGCAATACCTGCAATACCCAAAATTTCGCCGCTTTTTGCAGTAAATGAAATATCGTCAAGAACTTTAACTCCGTCTGCATTAGTCAAATTCAAATTTTCTACTATAAGCCTGTCGGTAGAGTCTTTCGGTTCAGACCTGCTGATATTTAACGAAATTTTCTTACCTACCATCATTTCTGTAAGCTCTGCCTCATTAGTTTCAGCAGTAACAACGGTATCTATATATTCACCGCGGCGAAGAATGGCAACTCGGTCGGAAACAGATAATACCTCGTGCATTTTATGGGTTATTATGATGATAGACTTTCCGTCTTCCTTCATCTTTTTAATAACCTTAAAAAGCTTTTCCGTTTCCTGCGGAGTTAAAACCGCAGTGGGTTCGTCCAAAATAAGTATGTCTGCGCCTCTGTAAAGCACTTTAACAATTTCAACTGTTTGCTTTTCGGAGACGGACATTTCATATATTTTCTTTTTAGGATCAATATCAAAACCGTATTTAGAAGAAATTTCAGCAACTCGTTTTGCTGCATCTTTAAGATTAAATTTGTGTTTATCGTTGATTCCGAGCACTATGTTTTCGGTAGCGGTAAAAAGGTCAACAAGTTTAAAGTGCTGGTGAATCATACCTATTTTAAAGTTAAACGCGTCTTTAGGAGAACTAATTGTAACCGGATTTCCATTAACAAAAATTTCGCCCTCGTCAGGGTAGTAAATACCCGCAATCATATTCATAAGAGTGGTTTTACCACTGCCGTTTTCACCTAATATTGCAAGGATTTCACCGGACTGAACAGTAAGATTAATGTTTTTGTTAGCGACAACTTCGCCAAATCGCTTTGTAACATTTTTTAATTCCAATGCGTTCAAAATCAAAGTTCCCCCTTGTTGGATTTATCTAAAAAACAATCACAAGGGGACATACAAAATGCCCCCTTGCATTTTAAGGACTATAATTTACTTATTGTAAATAAGTTATCATCAATACTTTGTGTTAAGGTTTGTAACACCGTCAATGATAATGTCAAAGTAAGGAGCTGAGCGGTATTCAGACTCATGGAAGTAACCGTCGGAAATAACTTCTGTATCAGGAGTGAATTTATCATCGGTATCAACATCAGCTTTATAAGAAGTTAATGCTTTTCCGTCAACTGTAAACTTGCTTGTGTCAAATACATGAAGTGTACCAGCTTTGAAGCCTTCAATAGCGGTATTGATAGCATCAATAGTGCCTTCAGCCATAACGTCCTGGTTAACACCTGAAAGAACAACAGAACCTGTTGCAATATTGCCTGTCCAGTCAGTATCAATTGCTTCACCCTTAACTGTCTGCTCAATAATGTACTGGAAGTAAGGAGCCCAGTTAATGGCAGAAGAAACGATGAAAGTTGTTTCGCCGGCATCGTAAGTGCTGCCGTTGTAAGAGACATTGGGAACACCCTTAAGCTCGCAAGCTGTGGGAGCGCCGAGTGAGTCAGCGTGCTGGCTGATAAGTACGCACTTATCCTGCTCAATAAGAGCTGTTGCAGCTTCCTGCTCTTTTGCCTGATCATACCATTGACCTGTATAACGAACCTTCATTGTAGCAGATTTGCAAACAGAACGGGCGCCAAGGTAGAATGAGGTCATACCGGAAATAACTTCAGCGTATGTGAAAGCGCCAACATAACCGATAATTGCCTGCTCGGCAGTAATCTTACCGTCTTTAATCATTTCGTTAAGCTTCATACCTGCTGCAATGCCTGCAAGGTAACGGCCTTCATAAATTGACGCAAAAGCATTGTGGAAGTTGGGAAGATTTTCTGTGTGTGCCTTAGTACCTGTTGCGTGGCAGAACTGAACGTTCGGGAATTCCTGCGCTGCCTTCTTCATAAATGATTCATGACCGAATGAATCGGCAAAAATTACTGAACAGCCCTTGTTCTTTGCAAGGTCAACCGCAGCATCATAGCACTTTGTATCTTCACCAACATTGGTAACGATTATTACCTGTTCGTCAGTAAGACCCATGCCTTTTGCTGCTGATTTGAGTGAATCAATAAAGTTCTTGTCGTAGGTTGAGTTTTCGTCGTGAAGACAAATAAGACCGATTTTAAATTCTGCGGGAATTTTTACGTCAGTCTTAATCTCTTGACGGGGAAGAATATCTGCACTCATACCGTGTTTTTCTGCAGGTTTAGGTCCTTCCTCTTTTTTGCCGCAAGCTGCAAATACTGTTACGATAAGTGTAACAGCCATAAGCACGGCAAGAACTTTTTTGAGGTTTTTCATAAGTGTTCTCTCCTTTGTTTTTTATTTTAACAGCATAAGCTGTTAGTTCCTTGTTCCGAAAGTAATCGAACTGTTTTCACAGTCCATATCTTCAATAATTGCCATTGATTCTACCCGTATTCCTTCGCTTCGAAGCTTATCTCCGCCGCCTTGAAATGCCTTTTCAATAGCAATTCCGCAACCGGCTAAATGTGCGCCGGATTGATTTACAATGTCAATAAGACCGTTAAGAGCATTTCCTTTTGCAAGAAAATCGTCAACTATTAAAACAGTATCATCAGAGGTGAGAAAGTCCTTTGAAACAATTATATCATATGTACATTTGTGTGTAAAGGATTCTACCTTACTCGTGTAGACATCGCCTTTAATGTTTATTGTCTTCGTTTTTTTTGCGAAAAGAAGAGGACAATTAAAAAACTGCGCCACCATACAACCCACACCGATGCCGGAGGCCTCAATAGTAAGTATTTTCGTAATGCCGCAGTCGCCGTATTTATTTTTCAGTTCAGCACCGATTTCGGAAAGAAGCACCACATCGAGCTGATGATTTAAAAAACTGTCAACCTTAAGGACGTTTCCCTCGGAAATTTTACCGTCTTTTAAAATTCTTTCCTCTAATAATTTCATTCTTTCATCCTCGTTCGTCAATATACTACTGATTATAATGTAAAATGGAAAAAAAAACAATATTTTTTAAATACTATATTCGTGGAATTTTTTAACGTTTATTTGGTAAATATATATAAAAGTAAGTAAAGATATAAATGAGCACAATAAATGAAAATATAATATGTGATTGACTTTTCTATCGAAAAATAATATAGTATTCGGTAGTATTAAATTGAGTAGGCAATGATTGCGCGAAAACACAAAGAAAGGAACGGTACCGTGCGCAAAAGGATTTTTTTAATATCTTTTTGTGCGAATGCGGTATCGCTGTGCGATTGGTATGAGAACAAGCGGTGTGCTTATGCACGTTTCATCTTTGCCCGGTCCCTTTGGAATCGGCACTTTCGGTAAAGAAGCTTTTCGGTTTGTTGATTTTTTAAAAAGTTCAGGGCAATACTATTGGCAGATATTGCCCTTGTGTCCTACAAGCTTTGGGGATAGCCCTTATCAGTCTTTTTCAACCTTTGCAGGCAATCCGTACTTTATTGATTTGGACAAGCTCTTTGCTGACGGACTTTTAAAAAGTGACGAATATGCAAATATAAATTGGGGTAAAGTTCAAACAAAGGTAGATTTTACTTTGCTTTCAAAAAATCGCATTTCCGTTTTGAAAACCGCTTTTTCACGCTTTGAAATAACAGATAGTTTTCAAAGTTTTTGCGAAGAAAACGCTTTTTGGCTCAATGATTATTCGCTTTATATGGCACTCAAATTTTTTAATCACGGAAAGCCGTGGTACGAGTGGGAAGACATTTACAAAAAGCGAGAGCAAATGGCTTTAAAAGCTTTTGCCGAGAATAATTTAAATGAAATTCTGTTCTGGAATTTTGTTCAGTATGAATTTTTCAAGCAATGGAATGAACTGAAATCTTATGCAAATGAAAACGGAATATACATAATCGGTGACATTCCGATTTATGTTGCAGGTGATTCAGCCGATGTTTGGGCAAATTCATCGCTTTTCCAAATTGATGAAAACTGCAATTTTACGAATGTTGCAGGATGTCCGCCGGATGCTTTTTCTGATGACGGTCAGCTTTGGGGCAATCCGCTTTACGATTGGAATGAAATGAAGAAAACCGATTATGACTGGTGGAAAAAACGCATTGCTCACACTATGAAGATGGTTGATACTGTTCGCATTGACCATTTCAGAGGCTTTGAGTCCTATTACAGCATTCCCGCTACATCAAAGACAGCAAAAATAGGCAAATGGGAAAAGGGTCCGGGAATAGATTTCTTTAAAAATATTGAAAAATCACTCGGTAAAATGAACATAATAGCTGAAGATTTAGGTTATTTAACGCCTGCCGTAAAAAAGATGCTGAGGCAGAGCGGATATCCCGGAATGAAAGTGTTGCAGTTTGCTTTTGATACTGACGGTGACAGTGATTATCTTCTTCACAACATTACTCCCAAAAGCGTTTGCTATACAGGTACTCACGACAATGATACAATTATCGGCTTTATGAAAAACGCAGACAGAAAAGTACGAAAAAGAGCTAAAGATTATTTGGGACTTACAAGGCGTGAGGGCTATAATTGGGGAATGATGCGTGCTTGTTGGAGTTCGTCTTCAAATATAGCCATTGTCACAATGCAGGATTTATTAGGGCTTGGAAGCGAAGCGCGGATGAATATGCCTTCAACGCAGGAGAATAATTGGCAGTGGAGAGCCGAAACAGACTATCTTTCGGACGAGCTTGCAAAAAAAGTAAGATATTACACAAATCTTTATAAACGCTTGCCAAAAACAAAGGTGATAAAAAATGTCAAAAATAATTGAAGATGCAAAAGTAATTGCGAAAGCAAAATATCAAAAAGAACTGAATGAACTAAAGCCCTTTGAGCTACACGATGTGCTTTCTTATGCTTTTTTGTCATTGATTGCAGACGATTGGAAAGCAAGCCGCGAAAAGCATACTTCAAACAGATGTGCTTATTACTTTTCTGCCGAATTTCTTGTAGGAAGAGCAATTTATAACAATTTGGCTTCAAAAGAAATATTAAATGAAGTTAATAATGAATTAAAAGAACTTGGCATAAATTTAGGCGATTTAGAGGAAATTGAAGATGCGGCCTTAGGTAACGGAGGGCTGGGGCGGCTTGCCGCTTGCTTTCTTGACAGCGCCGCTACGCTTAATAAGCCTCTTATGGGATACGGTATCCGTTATAAATACGGTCTTTTCAAGCAGGAAATTTCGGACGGTTTTCAGGTTGAGCAGGTTGACGATTGGACCCGTTACGGCGACCCTTGGTCTGTAAGACAGGAAACGCAGGCAGTACGCGTTGATTTTAAGGGAATGAGCGTTCGTGCTGTTCCTTACGATATGCCTATAGTGGGCTTTAGAACGAATAATGTGGGAACTCTTCGCCTTTGGCAAAGCGAGTCCCTTGAGCCCTTTGATTTCGAAATCTTCAACGAGCAAAAATACGATAAATCCGTTGCAATGAAGAACAGGGCAGAGGATATTTCAAGAGTTTTATATCCAAATGACGATACGAATGAGGGCAAGAAGCTTAGACTTAAACAGCAATATTTCTTCTCAAGCGCTTCCTTGCAGGATATTATAAGAAACTTCAAAAAATATCACGGAACGGATTTCTCGAAATTTGCCGATTTCGTTACAATTCAATTAAATGATACTCACCCTGTAATTTCAATACCCGAGCTTATAAGACTGTTAACCGAAAACGAGGAGCTTGATTTTGACACTGCTCTTGAAATTGCGCAAAACGTATTTAATTATACAAATCACACCGTTATGCAGGAAGCTCTTGAAAAGTGGGATTTGAAAATTATTCGTGACACAATACCTCAGGTAGTAAATATTATCAAAAAAATCGACAAAAAGCTTAAAAAGAGGCTGTCAAAACTCGGAGTATCAAAATCTAATGCTGAAAAAATGTATATAATTCAGGAAAAGACGGTCCATATGGCGTACTTGGCAGTATCCTGCGCAAAATATGTAAACGGCGTTGCTGAAATTCACACGGAAATTCTCAAAGACAGCGTTTTAAAGTCTTGGTATGAGATTTTCCCTGAAAAATTCCAAAATAAAACAAACGGCATAACACAAAGGCGTTGGCTTTACCTTTGCAATCCAGAGCTTTCAGCACTTATCACTGAGCTTTTGGGAACAGACGAATGGATTAAAAACCTTGATATGCTCCGTGAACTGGAAAGATTTGCAGATGATAAAACCGTCATTTCACGCTTTGCCGAAATTAAGCAATTAAAGAAAAAACAGTTGGCAGAATATATAAACGCAAAAGACGGCATTTCGGTCAATCCCAATACTGTATTTGATATACAAATTAAAAGACTGCACGAATATAAGCGTCAGCTTTTAAACATTCTTGCTATACTTGAACTCTACTTTGAAATTAAAGAGGGTACTCTTACGGATTTTGAACCGACAACATTTATATTCGGCGCAAAATCTGCTCCCGGGTATGCCCGTGCAAAAGGAATAATCAAGCTTATCAACGAAGTTTCAAAACTTATTGAAAAGGATAAACAGGTTTCAAAATATATTAAAGTTGTATTTGTTAAAGATTACAATGTGTCTTATGCTGAAAAGTTAGTAGCTGCAGCAGAGGTAAGCGAGCAGATCTCAACGGCAGGAACGGAAGCCAGCGGTACGGGCAATATGAAGCTGATGCTCAACGGATCGGTAACAATAGGTACTTTCGACGGCGCAAATATTGAAATTGTCCGTGAAGCAGGTGAAGAGAACAATTATATTTTCGGCGCAACGGTTGAAAACATAAACGACATTAAAGAGCATTATAATTCAAGAGATTATTATGAAAACGATAAGAGAATTAAACGGGTTCTCGATTCGTTAGTTAACGGAACGCTCAAAGACGGCAGAACAAAAATTTTTAAAGAGCTTTATACCTCTTTGCTTGACGGCGCTTCCTGGCATGAGCCCGACCACTATTTCCTTTTGCTTGATTTTGACGATTATGTTAAAACAAAAATCAAACTGAATAACGATTATAAAGACAAAATGGATTTTTACAGAAAATGTTGGCTCAATATGTGCAATGCAGGCAAATTCTCGTCTGACAGAACAATTAAAGAATATTGCGAAGAAATTTGGCATATCTAAAAGGAAAGGATGGACTTGAAATAAGCCCATCCTTTCGTTATAATATCCGTGAGGTGCAACGCTTTGAAAGATATTATTGAAAAGTTTAACTTTATAAATCTTGATGAAACCGATTCAACAAACAATTTTCTGAAAAGAAACTGTGAAAATCTTCCTGATTTAACCGTTGTTACTGCCGAGCTTCAAACAGCAGGGAGAGGGCGAATGGGGAAGAGCTTTTGTTCGCCAAAGGGAACAGGAGCATATTTTTCTATACTGTTAAAAAACGATATTTCCGTGGAAATATCAAAGCATTTAACCGTTATGGCAGCCGTTGCGGTTTTGGAAGAAATTCAAACAGTAACGGACAGAGATGTAAAAATCAAATGGGTAAACGATGTATACATAGACGGAAAAAAGGTTTGCGGAATACTAACGGAAGGGTCTGTAAATCCTCAGAGTGAAAAATTAAATTATGCTATAATCGGCATCGGTATAAATCTGAAAATATCTGAAAATGATTTTCCGAAAGATTTGCGGGATTTAGTCACTTGCGTTTTCGAAAATGAATGCAGTAAATCGCAAAAAGAAAATTTGATTAACGGCATTGTTTGCAGGATTTATAAAATGATTAAAGGTGAAGATACTTCTTATATCGACAGATACAGAAAATATTCTTTTCTTGACGGTAAAAAAATCAGCATAATAAACGGTAATTTAACCGAATCCGCAACAGCGCTTTATATTGACGGAAATTGCAATCTCGTTGCAAAGAAAGATGAAACGGGAGAAACTGTGACACTTTTTTCAGGTGACGTAAGCGTTAAACCAATGTAAAAAAACTAAAAGGTTGACTAAAAATAATTTCAAGTCAACCTTTATTTTTATATTAAAATTTATCCCAATTTGTCTCCGTTTTTAACCTTTTTATCGGGTGTTATAAGAACAACGCCTTGCTCTGAATATGTACCGAGAATGAGCACTTCCGACATAAAATCCGCAATTTGCCTGGGCGGAAAATTAACGACAGCTAAAATTTGTTTACCTATTAAATCTTCGGCAGAATAACACCCGGTTATTTGCGCCGATGATTTTTTTATGCCTATTTCTTCACCGAAATCTATTTTAAGCTGATACGCAGGTTTTCTTGCCTTTTCAAAGCTGTTTGCAGAAATAACAGTACCGACCCGTATATCTAATTTTGAAAAATCTTCAAATTCAGCCATAGTGTCCCTCTCTTTATACATCGCGCATTAAATCTTTTAGAGTTATGCCGTCAAAATATTGATTAACTGTCTTT
>JAFLUN010000038.1:0-3074 GCA_022508785.1 Oscillospiraceae bacterium | reverse complement strand
ATCGCGCATTAAATCTTTTAGAGTTATGCCGTCAAAATATTGATTAACTGTCTTTTGCAGATTTCTCCACATTTCAATTGTACGGCAATCTTTTTCCCGTTTGCATACTTCAGCTCCACATTCAAGGCAGGCAACAGGAGCAAATTCACCTTCAACAACACGCAAAATTTCACCTACGGTGTATTCCTCGGGTTTTCTTGTTAAGCGGTATCCGCCGCCCTTACCGTGCACGCCTTCAATAAATCCGTGTTTGGAAAGCTCAGGAACAAAACGCTCTAAATATTTCAGCGAAATTTCCTGCCTGTTCGCTATTTCCTTCATAGGAATGTAGCCGTTGCTGTAATGTTCCGCAAGGTCAATTAAAAACCGTAGGGAATATCTGCCCCTTGTTGATATCATCATATTTTTCACCTTTGCACCTTTACTTTTCTATAATACAACAAAACAAGTGCGCAATTCAAGTAACTCGCACCTGTTTTGTTTAAACCATATTAAATCAGTCCGCAAAAAGGGGTGTGGATAAATATCTGTCACCTGTATCAGGCAAAAGAACCGCAATGGTTTTTCCTGCGTTTTCAGGGCGTTTTGCAAGTTCAATAGCGGCAAATGCGGCGGCGCCTGAGGAAATACCTACAAGGATTCCTTCACTGCGACCTATCAGTTTACCGGTTGCAAACGCATCTTCGTTAGAAACCGTAATAATTTCATCGTAAATTTCTGTATTGAGAACATCGGGAACAAATCCTGCGCCGATGCCTTGAATTTTATGAGCGCCTGCCACACCTGTGGAAAGCACTGCGGAAGATGCAGGCTCAACAGCCACAACTTTTATATTGGGATTTTTAGTTTTAAGATATTCGCCGACACCTGTTACGGTTCCGCCCGTGCCGACACCTGCAACGAAAATATCAACTTTTCCGTCTGTATCCTCGTAAATTTCAGGGCCTGTGCTTTCTCTGTGTGTTTTGGGGTTAGCAGGGTTAACAAACTGACCGGGAATAAAGCTATCGGGGATTTCGGCAGCAAGCTCTTCCGCCTTTGCAATAGCGCCTTTCATACCTTTTGCGCCTTCCGTAAGAACTAATTCCGCACCGTATGCTTTCATAATCTGACGGCGCTCTACCGACATTGTTTCAGGCATAACAATGATAATGCGGTAACCTCTTGCCGCCGCAACGGAAGCAAGACCGATGCCTGTATTGCCTGAGGTGGGCTCAATAATTACAGAGCCTTTTTTAAGTTTTCCCGATTTTTCGGCATCGTCAATCATAGCCTTTGCAACTCTATCTTTGACTGAGCCTGCAGGGTTAAAATACTCAAGCTTTGCCAAGATTTTAGCACTCAGATTATATTCTTTTTCAATATGTGTAAGCTCCAAAAGGGGAGTTCTACCGATAAGCTGATCGGCTGATGTATAAATGTTAGCCATGTTACGGTCTCCTTATATAAATCTACCTTGTTATCTTATTCAAGTATTTTTAAAATGATTATTTTACTGCATCAAATCCGTTTTGCAAATCGGCAATAATGTCGTCAATATGCTCCGTGCCGATTGAAAGACGGATTGTATTCGGTTTAATGCCTTGATCTTCAAGCTCTTCCGCTGTAAGCTGACTGTGAGTTGTGGTTGCAGGGTGAATTACAAGGCTCTTAACGTCGGCAACATTGGCAAGAAGTGAGAAAATTTTAAGGTTGTCAATAAATTTATGAGCTTCCTCAACTCCGCCTTTGATTTCAAATGTGAAAATTGATGCACCGCCGTTGGGGAAATACTTCTCATACAGCGCATGATCGGGGTGATCGGGCAAAGACGGATGATTAACCTTTTCAACCAGGTCGTGATTAGCAAGAAATTCAACAACCTTCTTTGTATTCTCTGCGTGACGCTCTAATCTGAGAGATAAAGTCTCAACGCCCTGTAAAAGAAGGAAAGCCGCAAAGGGTGAAATTGTAGCGCCTGTATCACGGAGCAAAATTGCACGGATATATGTAACAAACGCCGCAGGACCAACCGCTTTAACAAATGAAACACCGTGATAGCTGGGGTTGGGGTCTGCAATAGCCGGGTATTTACCGCTTGCCGCCCAGTCAAATTTACCTGAATCAACGATTATACCGCCCAGCGTCGTACCGTGACCGCCAAGGAACTTAGTTGCGGAATGTACAACAATATCCGCACCGTGCTCAATAGGACGGATAAGGTAGGGTGTACCGAATGTGTTATCTACCACCAACGGTAAACCGTGTTTGTGAGCAAGCTCTGCCAGCGCATCAATATCGGGAATATCGCTGTTGGGATTGCCGAGAGTTTCAATATAAATAGCGCGTGTATTATCCCGAATAGCCGCCTCAACCTCAGCTAAATCGTGAATATTTACAAATGAAGCGGTGATTCCGAAATTCGGAAGAGTATTTGCAAGCAGGTTGTAGCTGCCACCGTAAATAGTTTTTTGAGCTACGAAATGACCGCCGTTCTGACCGAGTGCTTCGAGAGTATATGTAATTGCCGCGGCACCTGAAGCGAGCGCCAATGCCGCAACGCCGCCTTCAAGGGCAGCTACACGCTGTTCTAAAACATCCTGTGTGGAGTTTGTAAGTCTGCCGTAGATGTTGCCTGCATCGCTAAGATTAAAACGGGCGGCTGCGTGAGCAGAGTTTTTAAAAACATAAGAAGTTGTTGCATATATCGGTACCGCACGGGCATCGGTTGCGGGATCGGGATTTTCCTGACCTACGTGAAGTTGAAGAGTTTCAAATTTAAGTTCTGACATAATTGTTATTTCCTTTCAGTTTTTAATGTTTAATATATATGCTTATAAATTTTTGATTACACATACATTAACACATTCGACCGAAACGGAAATTTGCTCTTATAAGTTTTTCAAAATGTTTTTTCATAAGCTATCTCCAATATTACCAACCTGTGCGGTTGGTTTTTTACAAAGTATATCATCAATTGCCTACCGTGTCAATAGGTAATTAAATATTTTTCAAGAGAAATAAAAGGTGAGACTGTTTTAGTTAATAAAATGAAAAACAACCGACAATCTTCTTATAGAAAACTGTCGGTTGTT
>JAFLUN010000037.1:5844-16961 GCA_022508785.1 Oscillospiraceae bacterium | reverse complement strand
CGGGCAATGCAGACACCTCGCCCACCTTTGCGCAGTATGAATTCCTTTGCAAATGGATTTTATGGGGATTTGATGCAAAAGCCGTTGCAAAAGCTCACGAAATAATGAAAGCTGACAAAGAAACAGGAACGCTCAATTACAGAAATTTTCAATATATGGACAAGAAACTCAAACTTTGGCACGAAGCAGGGTTACATACTGTGGAGGAAATTGAGTCTGCTCCTGCAAATACCTTAGAGCCAAAGAAAAAGTCCAAATCTAAACCTAAAAAAGAAACATCGTTTGACATTGAACTTGTAGAGAAAAATTCATTGGACCGTACACGTGATATAACAGAAATAATGAATAAGAAAAAAATGAGGAGGGGATAAGAGTGGCATATTCAAAGGAAGTTTATGAAAAGGCACTGACCGAAATCAAAAAGCGCCGTGAAAATGCAGAAAGAACTGCGGAAGAACACCGTGAAGAGCTTGAAGAGAAATATCCCGACCTTAAATATATCAATGAAAAACTGGGAAATATAGGACCGACACTCGTTCAGGCGTTTAGTTCTCCACCTGAAGAAGCGGCAAAAATACTGAAAAAGTTAAAGAAAGACAATGCTGAACTGAATAAAGAAAAAAAAGCAATTCTTACTGCTATGGGGAAGCCCTTGGATTATCTTGAGGTTCATTACACCTGTGAAAAGTGCAGTGATACGGGCTTTTATGAGGAGCGTGACGATAAAAAAGGCGTTTCCCACGGAACAAAGCTTTGCTCCTGCCACATTGACCTTCTTAAAAAGTTAGCTTCCGAAGAAATGTCAATGCAAACGCCCCTTGAGCTTTCATCATTTGACGATTTTGATTTATCCTATTATAAAAATGATAAAGAAAACTTTGAGCAAATGAAATATGTTCTTGAGACTTGCGTTATGTATGCAAAAGAATTCGCACTTAAAAATGCGCCGAATTTGCTTTTGTACGGAAGAACGGGGCTCGGCAAAACTCATCTTTCGCTTTCAATAGCCAACGAAGTAATTAAAAAAGGCTATAATGTTGTTTACGGCTCAGTAAATAATTTCTTTGCAAAAATTGAGTATGAAAAATTCAATAAAGGCAATGATACTTATACTTTGGATTTACTTTGTGATGCTGATTTGCTTATTCTTGACGATTTAGGTATGGAATTTGCAACTTCATTTACAAATTCGGTTCTTTATACAATAATCAATACAAGAATTTGCAGGGATTTACCAACTATTATAAGCACTAATTTGTCGCCTGATGAGCTTCGTGACAAATACCACGAAAGTATAGTTTCACGAATGGTAGGCAATTATATTTCGTTTAAGTTTTTAGGTCAGGATATAAGACAGAAAACATTCGATTAGAGGAAAAGATATGTTTGACGCAGAAAAAGTAAAAAACGAATGTGTAAATTGGATAAGAGATTTTTTTGAAGAAAACGGCAAGGGCTGTAATGCGGTTTTGGGTATTTCCGGCGGCAAAGACAGCTCCGTTGCGGCGGCGCTTTGCGTTGAGGCTCTGGGACGCGACAGAGTAATCGGCGTGCTAATGCCCTGCGGCGAGCAGGCGGATATTGACGCGTCTTACCTTCTTGTAAATCATCTCGGCATAAAGCATTTTGTCGTTAATATTAAAGATGCGGTAGAGGGGCTTAAAAATGCAATACCCTTTGAGCTTTCAAATCAAAGCGTTATAAACATTTCGCCCAGAATTAGAATGGCTACCGTTTATGCGGTTGCGCAGAGCCATAACGGCAGAGTTGTAAATACCTGCAATCTTTCTGAGGATTGGGTAGGTTATTCAACCCGTTACGGTGATGCGGCAGGGGATTTCAGTCCGCTCTCACATTTAACCGTGCAGGAGGTTAAGGCAATAGGCACAGTGTTAGGATTACCTAAAGAGCTTGTTGAGAAAGTGCCCATTGACGGACTTTGCGGAAAGACCGATGAGGATAATTTAGGCTTTACTTATGCGGAGCTTGATAAGTATATCCGCACGGGCGAAATTGAAAATCAGGAGCATAAAGAGCTTATTGACAAAAAGCATATTATGAATAAGTTTAAATTGGAGCTTATGCCCTCATTTGACCCGAAAATATAAAATCAAATTGCATTATTTTTAATATATTATAACGGATAATATGTGTTTATTTAAAGGGTGATAAATATGAAAATAAAGCAAAACAAAGCATTATCATTTTTTCTTGCGTTACTGATGTTCGTTTCCGTTATGCCAATGGGAGCAGTTACCGCATTTGCAGAAACAAACGGTAATTTTGAATATTCCGTAATTTCGGAAGAAGAGAAAACCTGTGCAATTACGCAGTATGACGGTTCTGCATACGAATTAACCATTCCGTCACAGTTGAACGGATATACGGTAACACGAATAGGACGGGAGGCTTTCTGCAGGTGCGATTCACTTGAGAGGGTAATAATCCCTGACAGCGTAACGAATATTGAGAGATATGCTTTCTATTTTTGTAAAGCACTTATAAAAATAGAGATACCCGACAGCGTAATCTTTATCGGTGACCACGCTTTTGATCAAACTCTTTATTATAATTCAGAAGCAAATTGGGAAAACGGTGTTCTGTATATAGGTAACCATTTAATAGAAGCAAAGGCTTCTGTCAGCGGCGATTATACTGTAAAGCAGGGCACAAAAACAATAGCAGATGATGCTTTTTTTGGCAACTCCTCTCTTACAAGTATCACTATTCCCGACGGTGTGACACATATAGGCAGCAGTGCTTTTTGGGGTTGTAAAGAGCTCACAAGTGTTATAATTCCCGACAGTGTGACGAGTATTTGGGATTATGCTTTCTATGACTGTCCTTTGCTTACAATTTACGGTTACAGTGATTCTTATGCGAAAGCTTATGCTGAAAAAAATAATATTCCCTTTATTGCCGTAATTCTCAGGCACAGCAAGTCACAGATAAGATTTCACGGAATCGGTGCTGACAAAGATACCTCTGAATATGCTCATAAATTTGATGTGAGAACAGTCGCCAAGATTACAGAGAAAGACTTTCTTGACACATTTACGAGCGAAGAGAACGCAAAAGAAAAGATCAGCGATATTGGCTTTGTCTATGCAGTAATGTCAAAAGTAAAAGATTTTGATATTGATACTGCTAAGGCTGTTGCCGAGGGCGGAGACGCTTTCGGCTATGTAAAGAAGAGCGTAACTTATATGCAGCATAAAGGCGACGGCGAAGACTATATCTTCACCTGCATTGTTTCAGACATAGATGATAATGATACGAATAAGCAGGACGGCATAAATTGCTTGGCATATGTGTGCTTTGACGGAAAATATTATTATTTTGCAACTGCCGCAACAGTAAGCTTCAACGAGCTTTACACTGCTAATATGCCTTCATAATTTAAAAAGAAAAACTGGATAAAAGATAATAAAAACGGCTCGGGGTTCAACCTTGAGCCGTTTGCATATTTAATTATTTAATTGGTTTTTTATTCGTTCCAAACGAATGAGCCTGAAAGAAGAGTTACTTTATCTTCGGAAACGGTAAGGATACCGCCGTCTGTATGGCCGATTTTTTCCGTCTCATCTTCTGTTGTAACTTTGCAGTCGCAGGGCACAACGGGAGTAATAAATGGGATATGACCCGCTAAAATTGCCAGGTCGCCCTCACTGCCTCTAAGGTAAAGACCCGTCGCTTCGCCGTCAAAACGGTTGCCGTCAGGAGATGATATAACAAGTTTAAACGTATTCATTGTAATCGCACGATACTGCATTCGCACAAGAATATTTTGTGCACGGTACCGTTCCTTTCATATGTTTCTTTAGACTGCTTTCTTCGCTTTCTCCACAGCTTCGTCAATCGTACCTACGAACAGGAAAGCAGATTCGGGTAAATCGTCATGCTTGCCTTCAATAATTTCCTTGAAACCGCGGATTGTCTCTTTAAGCGGAACGTAAGTTCCCGTAATTCCCGTGAATTTTTCGGAAACGTGGAAGGGCTGAGACAGGAATCTTTGGATTTTTCTTGCTCGTTGAACAAGCATTTTGTCTTCGTCCGAAAGCTCATCCATACCCATAATTGCAATAATATCCATAAGCTCATTGTAACGCTGAAGAATACGCTGAACCTCTTTTGCAACCGAATAATGCTCTTCACCTAAAATATCCGGGGAGAGAATACGGCTTGTTGATTCCAGCGGGTCAACCGCAGGGTAAATGCCCTGGGAGGCAATGCTACGGGCAAGAACCGTTGTTGCGTCAAGGTGAGCAAAGGTTGTTGCAGGGGCAGGGTCGGTAAGATCGTCAGCAGGCACGTAAACCGCCTGAATAGACGTAATTGAACCCTTCTTTGTAGATGTAATTCTTTCCTGCAATGCGCCCATTTCAGTGGCAAGGGTTGGCTGATAACCAACGGCTGAGGGCATTCTGCCTAAGAGCGCGGAAACCTCAGAGCCTGCCTGTGTGAAACGGAAAATATTATCAATAAACAAAAGAACGTCCTGATTTTCTTTGTCACGGAAATATTCCGCAACCGTAAGACCCGAAAGAGCAACTCTCATTCTCGCTCCGGGCGGTTCGTTCATCTGTCCGTAAACAAGTGCTGTGTTGCTGAGAACGCCTGATTCGGTCATTTCGTTGTAAAGGTCATTACCTTCACGGGTTCTTTCGCCAACGCCGGTGAAAACCGAAAGTCCGCCGTGCTCTTTTGCAACGTTATTGATAAGCTCCATAATAAGAACTGTTTTACCAACGCCTGCACCGCCGAAAAGTCCGATTTTACCGCCCTTTGAATAGGGGCAGATAAGGTCGATAACCTTAATACCCGTTTCAAGTATTTCAGTAGAGGTGGAAAGCTCGTCAAATGACGGAGCAGGGCGGTGAATGTTCCAACGCTCTTCTGTTTCAGGGTCAGGCTTATTGTCAACCGCTTCGCCGAGAACGTTGAAAATTCTTCCCAAAGTCTCTCTGCCTACGGGAACGCTTATTGCTTTGCCCGTGTCCGTAACGGGAACGCCTCTTTTAAGACCGTCGGTTGATGCCATTGCAATACAGCGTGCCGTATTGTCGCCTATGTGCTGTGCAACCTCAACCGTAAGAGTACGGTCACCTATGGGCATTGTGAGTGCGTTGTATATTGCAGGCAAACCGCCTTCGCTGAAGCTTACGTCAACGACAGGTCCCATAACCTGAGAAACGGTGCCTTGATTCATTTCTGACATGGATTTCACTCCTTTTACGTGCCGCTGCCGGCAACAATTTCTGTAATTTCCTGAGTAATTGCACCTTGCCTTGCACGGTTGTACTCAAGCTGCAAGCTGTCTATCATCTGTTGAGCATTTTTTCCTGCCGAGTCCATTGCCATTCGCCTTGCGGCAACCTCGCTTGCAAAGCTCTCTCTAAGAGCCGCTATGAGTATTCCCGTAACATATTCAGGGACTGCAGTATTTAAAACCGATATCTCATCAGGCTCAAAAATAACGCTTACAGAATTTTGCGTTTCAGCCTTTTTGATGGGCAGTACCCAAGAAATCTGCGCTTCTTGCGTCATCATAGAAACGTATTTTGTACTTATAATTCCCAAACGGTCAAATTTATCTTCGCAAAATTCCTTGCAAAGCCTGTCGGAAAGCTCTTTTGCATCGCTGTAAGAGAAAGTTTCGGAAGAATTTATTTCTTCGCCAAACCTCTCACAAGCGCGCTTGCCGATAGGTATATATTCTGCGTCCGGGTAGTCCTTTACAAGACGGAAAATATTTGCATTGTAACCGCCTGCAAGACCTCTGTCACCGGCAATAACAATTATTTTTGTGCGTGAGCCGTCACTCGCTCTCATATACGGGCTTTTTTCACATTCTGAACTGCGGCTTAAAACGTCAACAATATTCTGTACTGCCGAAGCGTAGTCTTGGCTTTTAACCATTGCGCTGTTAGCCTTGCGGATTTTTGAAGATGCAACAAGCCCCATAGCTTTCGTTAAATGCAGAGTAGAGTCAACGCTTTTTATGCGAGAACGCAATGCTTTAATATCTGCTCCCACGAGTTATCACCTCTGCATTTCGCTGAGTGCCTTTTTCAAAGTCTCAACGTCGGATTCTTCGTAATATCCTGCTTCAAAGCGCTCAAGTAACTCGCTGTATTTATTTTCAAGACAAGCATAAAGGTCTTGCTCGTACTGATGAACGTCCTTAACTGCAACATTGTCAAGATAGCCGTTGATTACCGCATAAACAATAGCAACCTGGCAGCCTACTCGTAACGGTGAGTTTCTGTTCTGCTTCAAAACCTCAACGATTCGCTCACCGAGGGCAAGACGCGCCTTTGTGTCAGCATCAAGGTCACTGCCGAATTGGGCAAACGCCTGAAGCTCTCTGTACTGTGAATAGAGGAGCTTCAATTCGCCTGAAACCTTTTTCATAGCTTTAAGCTGAGCCGAACCGCCAACTCGGCTGACAGAAATACCGGGATTGATAGCAGGTATGATTCCCGAATGGAAAAGCTCGGTTTCAAGGAAAATCTGACCGTCCGTAATTGAAATTACGTTAGTCGGAATATAAGCCGAAACATCGCCTGCCTGTGTTTCAATAATCGGCAGGGCGGTAATTGAACCTCCGCCGTATTCGGGGGCAACGCAAGCCGCTCTTTCAAGAAGCCTTGAATGAAGATAGAAAACGTCGCCGGGGTATGCCTCACGCCCGGGCGGGCGGCGGATAAGCAAAGACAGCGCACGGTATGCAACTGCGTGCTTTGAAAGATCGTCGTAGATTATGAGAACGTCTTTACCTAATTCTCTGAAATATTCAGCCATTGCACAGCCTGAATAGGGGGCAACGTATTGCAAAGGAGCGCTTTCAGAGGCGGATGCGGAAACGATAATTGTGTATTCCATAGCGCCTGCACGTGTGAGCTCCTGAGCAAGTTTAACAACAGACGTGCTCTTTTGACCGATAGCAACGTAAATACAGATAACGTCTGTATTTTTTTGATTTATGATAGTGTCAATGGCGATTTCGGTTTTACCTGTCTGCCTGTCACCGATAATAAGCTCACGCTGACCTCTGCCGATAGGGATCATACTGTCAATAGCCTTAATTCCCGTTTGAAGAGGAACGCTGACGCTCTTTCTTTCAATAATTCCGGGGGCTTCCGATTCAATGGGGCGTGTTCCCGCACTTTCAACGGGACCTTTGCCGTCAATTGGGTTGCCGAGAGCGTCAACAATTCTTCCGAGAAATCCCTCGCCCACGGGAACGGACAAAACCTTACCCGTTCTGCGAACGGAAGAGCCTTCACGGATGTTGTTTTGATTGGAAAGTACGGCAACCGAAACGCTGTTCTCTTCAAGGTTCTGCGCCATACCGAAGCTTCCGTCGTCAAACTCCAAAAGCTCGTTTGCCATACAGTTTCTAAGACCGTAAACTCTTGCAATACCGTCACCGACAAGTATTACCGTGCCTGTTTCGGTCATTTCAACACGGGCCTTATAATTTTTAATTTGTTCTTTTAATATGCTGCTGATTTCGTCAGTTTTCTGACTCATTTATTCATCACTTCCTTAAGTTCTTGTAAACGGCGTTTAACCGTGCCGTCAATTTGCGTGCCGTCCATGTTTATTAGCACGCCGCCGAGAAGTGTCTCATCAATAAAGCATTCCATTTTTACGGAATGTCCGCTTTGCTTTTCTAATTTTTTCTTTAAAAGTTCCTTTTGATCGTCACTTAAAGGAACTGCGCTGTAAACCCTTGCAAGAGAAACGTTTTTGCTCTCCTCGTAAAGCTTTTTAAATTCCTCAGCACAGTCGTGAAATAACGTTACTCTGCCTTTTTCACAGAGAATTGACAAAAATGAAACTGCATATTCCGAAATATGCTCCGTAAACATTTCGTTCACAGAGTTAATCCGTTCAGCCTTCGGGATACTCGGGCTTTGCAAAAACAAGGCATATTCAGGCGTTTTTGCAAAAACTTCTCCTATAAAAACAAGATCCTCATTTATCCTGTCAAGAGAATTTTCTTCAAGTCCCAATGCAAAAAGGGCTTCGCCGTATTCTCTACAAATATCACTCATTGCCGTCACCTATATCTTCAAGAAACGAGTCAATAAGAGCCTTGTGATCGTCTGCATTTATTTCACGGGAAAGCAATTTTTCGGTAAGAACAGAGGAAATATCGACAATATCGTTCTTTATGTCGTCAGCCGCTTTAATGCGCTGAAGCTCAGCCTCGTTTTCAGCACTGCGCACAATTCCGTCTGCCTTATCCTTTGCCTCGGCAATGATAGCATCACTGCGCCTGGAAGCATTTGCAGTTGCGTTTTGTAAAATTTCATTTGCAGTAGTTTCCGCAGTCTGCATTTTCTGCTCCCAAACGTCGCGCTCTTCCTCTGCAATGCGTTTTGCATCGTCAGCGTCCTTGTATTGACTGTCAATAGCCTTTTGCCGTTCGTCAAGCATTTTGTGAACGGGCTTGTAAAGGAATTTTTTCATTAAGAGGAAGAGTATTACCAAGTTTGCAAGGGAAATCAAAATCTGCCAAATGTTTACTGATATGATTTCCAAGGTCTGCATTTAAGGTTCACTCCTATTCAGTAAGGGGATATGCCCCGAAAAAATCAATGGGGCACTGATTGAATCAAAGAATACCGTTTGCAACTAATGCGTTAATAAGAATGTTAACGAGCATTTTCGGAACAACGAACATAAGAAGAAGACCCGTAACGAAGCCGTAAACACCTGTTGTTTCTGCAAGAGCGCAGCCGATAAAGAGTGTTGACATAACAGAGCCTCTGCTCTCAGGCTGTCTGCCGATAGCTTCACAAGCCTTGGCAACTGCGTTACCTTCACCGATACCGGGGCCGATACCTGCAATAAGAGCAAGACCTGCGCCGATAGCGCATCCACATAAAATAATACCGATTGCGAGTTCTAACATTTTAATTACCTCCGTAATTTAATTTACTTTAGAATATATTAACCGAAATGCGTTTCTGCAATATCGGTTTTGCAGGGCGTAGTTTTACCTCAGCTCCTGATTTTATATAAATTTTCTGCTTATTTGTGCGTTAGGGAAATGTTCTCTCAAATTGCGCTCGTCATAAATACAAAGCTCTGAGCTTTTCTTGAGAACAGGCTCATAATTATACAGCCAAATTGCAGTTGTACCGCATTTTATTTGTATACCGGTTGAATACACATATATTTCTTTACCATTCCGAAACATTATTTTCTTCAATTATCAGAAATTCCTTCAAAAGCTCAAGCGCTTCACTGTTACGGCTTTTAATTTGCTTAAGGCAGTGAATTCTATTCATTGTATCGTTGAAATTATCTGGAAAACCAAAATCATCATAAACAATATCCAAAACCTGTATAGGCTCTTTGATGAACTCTCTGTTATCGTACAAATAATTTAAAACCGTATAAAAAACCTTACGCATAGCATTTTGCTTAACTTCGCAGGATTCTTGATTTGAAAGCTGAATAACCTTATCCATAAACGAAAAGTCGTCTGTATCATATTGATCACAAATGGCTAAATCATATATAAGATCATCACTGTTTTCGGCAATTATATCATTAGCATGCTTTATTGCAATAGTTTTACTGCAATATTCAAGCTTAATAAAACAACAGATGTCACTCCATGTTAATTCTATTAGATTTTGAATATATAGTATGGGAATATCAATAGACATTGAATTATGAGGATTAGTACTGTTCATAACCAATTCGTCTATCTCTTTACTGGATAAATTTTTTATTAGGAATGCCATTTATATATTTTGCGTCCTTTTATTCTTATTTAACTTTTTGTTTTTTCGGGATGTGTATATATCAAAGTCAAATCCGCCCGAAATATTTACCATTGTAAGTATTGAGAAGATGAATGCCTGAAGACATCCGCTGAATACGTCGAAATATACGGAAAGAATTGCCGGAAGACCGATTTGCAGTAACGGAAATTCACCGATAGCTCCGGGCAACCACCCGAAAATCCAGGAAGAAACAACCCGAAGCCCCGCCGCAATAAGCGCTGAAATAACCGAGCCTGCAACGATATTTCCGTAGTGACGGAAGGTCATTGAAACAGGCGTTGCAATTTCGCCGATAATGTTAAAGGGCGTTAAAAATGCAATGGGCTCCGTAAAGCTTTTAACGTAATAACCGAAACCGCATTTCAGCTTGTAATAGGTTATGAGAGCGAAAACAAGAATAGCCCAGCCTGCAATTACGTTAAGGTCAGATGTGGGCGGGAAAATTCCCAAAAGAGATGACAAAGATGAAAACGCCGAAAGTGCAAGAATTGCGCCGATAAACGGGGCGAATCCGCTGAAAAAATCACCCATATTTTCGTGAACCAGCGATTCCGTTTTTGTTACAATAAATTCAGCCAAATGCTGGCGTTTTGTTTTGACCGTGGGGGAAAGTCCGTGAGTTAAATAAAGACACAGTCCGAAAATTGAAATTAAAATGAGCCACGAATTTACCTGCGTTTCGGTTATGGGCAAATCCCATTTAGGCAACGGAATTGTAAAATAGATAACCGCACCCGAAATTGCAATACCCTCTGACTGGGGATTTGTAAGGACTTTAAGAACGATAGCGAAAATCAGCGGACACACAATCAGCGCTATGAGAAGCGCGTCTATTATACGAAAACGGCGGCTGTTAACCATATTTGTTTCACCTCTTTATTTGCCGGTTTGTTTGTTTACGATTTTTGACCTGATCATTATTCCGATTTTAGGGAAAAGGAACGGCAATGCAACGGTCCAAACGTTAAATATCGGGGCATAAACTCCGATAATAATTACAACGCCTATCATAAGATTGCGAAGCAGTCTTGAAATGCGGACGGTTGACTGAGCTTTCTTTTCTTCCTTGTTGATTGCCGATTCAACAGTAAAGCCTAAAAATACAAAGTTAAGAACGGAAAAAACTGCGCCCAGTAAATTGCCGAGTACGGCGGTATAATCCCATTTGACAACACCGAAAAAGTGCAGAATTAAAAAGACACCCTGCATAACGGCACTGAAAACAACGATCCACGCCGTAATAAACGATATTTCACGCTTTATGTCATCACTCAAGTGCATAAAAAGCAGAGCTCCTTTCCGTTTCAC
>JAFLUN010000037.1:0-5744 GCA_022508785.1 Oscillospiraceae bacterium | reverse complement strand
CTATTATCATGTCCGTGATTTGAACGGTTGCCGATTTATTATGATGGGAACGGACCGAAGCACCTTTGAAGCCGCTTATATAAACGATTGCCAGCTTAAAAGGTTAAAAGAAGATATATTGTCCGCACCTGAAGGCAAACCGATTTTCGTGTTTAACCATCAAACGCTGAAACGCACAAACGGTCTTCCCAAAACCTTCCTCGGCAAAGGTAAATGGCGCGGTTCTGTTGGAATGGAATCTGAAAAGCTTAAAAAGGTTCTGTCAGTTCGCAAAAACGTATTTTTCATTACGGGTCACCTTCATTATTGCACAAGCGAATACACTTATGAGGACTGCGGAAACTTTAAAGCGCTTTCAGTGCCCACCGTGGGTGTTATAAACCACGGAGCATTCAAGGATATGACGCAAGGCTACGTTATTTCGGTTTATGACGGAAAGGTTATAATGCGGTCAAGAATTTTCGGAGAGGGCAGATATGCTCCCGATTCCGTACCCAATTCTTACATAGAAGTTTCATTGTAAAAACATACAGCAAAGGAAAAAAATATGGCAAACCCAATAGGACATTTCAAAACGATTACAAAACACAGGCATAAGGTAATTAAACATTGCTTTAAAGCAGGGATCGGCTTTCAGGGGCTTCGGCACGACCTTTCAAAATATGCTCCTATTGAATTTTTGAACGGAGCAAAGTATTATGACGGTTCAAGAAGCCCAAACGAGCATGAAAGAACTGACAAAGGCTATTCTGAAGCGTGGATGCACCACAAGGGCAGAAACCGCCATCATTTCGAGTATTGGACGGATTACAGCCCCGTGTTAAAAAAGAATATGCCTGTTAAAATGCCGTTAAAATATGTAATAGAAATGTTTTGCGACCGTGTTGCCGCAAGCAAAATTTATCAGGGCGAAAAATATACCGATGAATTTCCCCTTGAATATTTTGAGCGCGGCAGAGACCACCGAATAATTCACCCCGAAACTTCGGACTTGCTTGAAAAACTCCTCACAATGCTCCGTGACGAAGGCGAGGACAAAACCTTTGCCTACATAAAAAATGAGCTTTTAAAGCAAAAAACTTATTAAGTAAGAACAGAGGCTTTTGTCTCTGTTTTTTTATTTCGTTTTAAAAAAATTATTTTTTACTGTCTTTCTGACACTCATATTATTTTGATTTTTATTTAAATTTTACGGTTTAAATTGGAAGCGTATTTTTGCGTAATGAAAGGCAAACATTGTTGACATATTATTAGTATTGTGATAGAATTTTTTAGAATAGGTATTACTATGCATATTAGTGTTATTAAAAAATTCGTACAGTATTGAAGGCGACAAAAAATGGGGAAAACTGAAATAAAAAAATTCGAAAATAAAATATGGTTAGCATCTCCTACAATGCACGGAGTTGAAATGGAATATGTACAGAAAGCTTACGATACCAATTGGATGAGTACGGTCGGCGAAAATATCAATGAGGTGGAACGAATTGCCGCCCAAAGTGCCGAAGTGAAACACGCCGTTGCTCTTTCCTGTTGCACGGCGGCGTTACACCTTTGTGTGAAATCTGCAGGTGAAAGGCTTTACGGTAAGCCTGCGGTCAGTCACGGTGCATTGGAGGGTAAACGGGTTTTCTGCTCGGATATGACTTTTGATGCTACCTTAAACCCCGTTGTGTATGAGGGCGGCATACCTGTATTTATTGACACGGAAGCCGAGTGTTGGAATATGGACCCTGCGGCCCTTGAAAAAGCCTTTGAGCTTTACCCCGATGTTAAATTAGTAGTATGTGCCGAGCTTTACGGCTTTCCGGGGCGCATTGACATTATCAAAGAAATTTGCGAAAAGCACGGCGCGCTTTTAATTGAAGATGCTGCCGAGGCTATGGGTGCAACGCTTCACGGCAAGCAGTGCGGTTCTTTCGGAGATTACTCCGCAATTAGTTATAACGGCAATAAAATCATTACAGGCTCAGCGGGCGGATGCCTTTTAACGAACGATATTGAGGTTGCAAATAAGGCTCGCAAGTGGTCAACGCAGGCAAGGGAAAATGCTCCTTGGTATCAGCATGAGGAAGTGGGTTATAACTACCGCATGAGCAATGTAGTGGCAGGAGTAATTCGAGGTCAGTATCTCTATCTTAAAGAGCATATCGCGCAGAAAAAGGCGATTTATGACAGATACTGTGAGGGGCTCAAAGACCTTCCCGTTCAGATGAATCCCATTGTTGATGATACTGAACCGAACTATTGGCTTTCTGCAATGATTATTGATAAAGATTATATGTGCAAGCAAGTAAGAGACGATACGAACGCTTTGTACGTTTCCGAAAAGGGCAAGACCTGTCCTACGGAAATTCTTGAAACACTTGCCTTGTATAACGCAGAAGGCAGACCGATTTGGAAACCGATGCATATGCAGCCTATGTACCGTATGCACGAATTTATTACTCGCAGCGGCTCTGCACGGGCAAAGACTAACGCTTATATTTCCGGCGGTGCAAGTGACGTAGGCGCAGATATTTTTGAACGGGGACTTTGCCTGCCCAGCGATAATAAAATGACTGCTGAGCAGCAGGATATTATCATTGAAATCATCAAAAGCTGCTTTGAATAAGGGGTTTAATACATAATGTACGCAAAGTTTATCAAAAGACCGCTTGACTTTATACTGTCTGTTACAGCGCTCATTGTAATATCTCCGTTTCTTCTGCTTTTGACTGTTGTTGGAGCAATTGTATTAAAGGGAAATCCGTTTTTTACACAGTTAAGACCCGGCAAGAAAGACAAAGACGGCAACGAAAAGATTTTCAAGCTGATTAAATTTCGCACAATGAGTAACGCAAAGGATAAAGACGGTAATTTGCTTCCCGATGCTCAAAGGCTTGGAAAGTACGGAAAGCTGCTCCGCTCAACTTCTCTTGACGAGCTTCCGTCTTTGGTAAATATCGTGTCCGGCAGTCTTTCCATAGTCGGGCCCCGTCCTCAACTGGTACGGGATATGATATTTATGAATGACGAACAAAGAAGAAGGCATAATGTGCGACCGGGTCTTACCGGACTTGCACAGGTAAACGGGCGCAATAATATTACTTGGGAACAGAAATTTGAATATGACCTTCAGTACATTGACGGCGGAATTACCTTTACAGGCGACGTAAAGATTATTTTAAAAACTATCGGAAAGGTTCTTAAAAGAAGCGACACTGTTCGTGAGGGAACGGTCAGCGATATGGACTTCGGTGATTGGCTGCTGCAGTTTGGTGAGGTCGAGCAAGAGTATTATGACGATATGCAGGAAAAAGCGAGAGAACTGATAAATAGGTAACACTTGCCGAATATATAGAAAAGGAATATTTCAAATGAATGATTTAGTTTCAATTATTATGCCGTCGTATAACACGGCGCAGTATATATCGGACTCTATAGATTCGGTTTTAGCGCAAACCTATGAGAATTGGGAGCTGATTATCGTTGACGACTGTTCGACGGATAATACCGATGAGGTGATATCAAAGTATTTGTCCGACGGCAGAATTAAATACTTTAAAAACGGGACAAACAGCGGTGCCGCCGTTTCAAGAAACACGGCATTGAGAGAAGCTAATGGGCGGTGGATTGCATTTCTTGACAGTGATGATTTGTGGCACCCCGAAAAGCTTGAAAAGCAACTTGCCTTTATGGAAGAAAACGGTTTTTCATTTTCATATACCAATTATTTTACAATAGATGAGAATTCAAATTCCCTGAATACTGAAGTAACCGGACCGAAGCGTATTTCAAAAACCGGAATGTATAACTATTGTTGGCCGGGATGCCTGACGGTTATGTACGATTCAAATGTGGTTGGATTAGTGCAGTCTCCGGATATAAAAAAGAACAATGACTATTCAATGTGGCTTAAAGTAATTGAAAAGGCTGATTGTTACTTATTGAGTGAATGCTTAGCAAAATACAGAAAAAGAGCGAATTCAATAAGCAATCACGGATATTTTAAGCTTATAAAGTGGCACTATAAACTCTTTAGAGAGGCATGTAAAAAAGGTGTTTTTGTATCACTTATATTGACTCTTCGCAATTTGTTTTTTGGAACATATAAAAAACTCAAATATGTAAGAACATTAGAAAAATGAATTTTGACATATTAGCATATTTTAGCATTGTACTGAGACGAGTGTAGTTATGTTATATGCAAGTTTTCTGTGATAATCAGGTTTACTTGATAAAGAATTTAATGGATATTTAAGTCCGCTTGTAAAAATAGAATTTATTAAGAGGGGAATCCGTAATGAATATTGCAATAGCAGGAACAGGCTATGTCGGTCTTTCCATTTCCGTTTTGTTGGCACAATATAATCATGTAACTGCCGTGGATATTATTCCAGAGAAGGTCGATTTGATCAACAATAAAAAATCTCCTATTTCAGATAAGGAAATTGAGGAATATTTTTCAGAAAAACAACTTGATTTAACTGCAACGACTGACGCAGACCTTGCATATAAAAATGCCGATTTTGTTATCATAGCAACTCCTACAAATTACGACGAAAAAAAGAACTATTTTGATACATCTTCTGTTGAAAGTGTAATTGAACAGGTTATATCAGTTAATCCTGATGCCGTGATAATTATCAAGTCAACTGTTCCGGTCGGTTTTACAGAATCGGTACGTGAAAAATATAGCTGTGATAATATACTTTTTAGCCCCGAGTTTTTACGGGAAGGGCGTGCGCTATACGATAATCTTTACCCCAGTCGTATAATCGTAGGTGTTCCGTTAACAAATGAAAAACTTTTCAAAGCAGCGGAAACTTTTTCAGAGCTTCTTAAAGAAGGAGCAATAAAAGAAAATATAGAAACTCGTTTTATGAATCCTACGGAGGCAGAAGCTGTTAAACTTTTTGCGAATACTTATCTTGCATTGCGTGTTAGTTTTTTCAATGAACTTGATACGTATGCTACGGTTCGTGGCCTTGATACAAAATCTATTATAGAAGGTGTAGGACTTGATCCGAGAATAGGAAATCATTATAACAATCCTTCATTCGGCTATGGCGGATACTGCCTGCCAAAAGATACTAAACAACTCCTTGCAAATTATAAC
This sequence comes from Oscillospiraceae bacterium, assembly GCA_022508785.1. Classification (GTDB taxonomy): domain Bacteria; phylum Bacillota; class Clostridia; order Oscillospirales; family Acutalibacteraceae; genus Fimenecus. Next base: position 643 of record JAFLUN010000037.1, on the reverse strand, counting down.
GATGTACCGCAGAATATTATATCTGCAATTGTATCTGCAAATAGCACAAGGAAAGATTTCATTGCTGATCAAATAATATCAAGACAGCCTAAAATAGTAGGGGTGTACCGTTTGACAATGAAATCCAACAGCGATAATTTTCGTCAAAGCAGTATTCAAGGCGTTATGAAGCGTATTAAAGCTAAGGGTATCGAAGTAGTCATATATGAGCCGACAATGAGCGAAAATACTTTTTATAACAGTCGGGTTATAAAGGATTTAGATGAATTTAAGAAAATTAGTGATGTGATTATTGCAAACCGGTACAGTAACGATCTTTCCGACATTATAGACAAGTTGTATACAAGAGATTTATATTTTAGAGATTAAGATCTTCTTCAAGAAAAGTCAAGATAGTTAAAAGAGCTTTATAATCCTGAGAGTTTGAAGACTTCCGGCATGCAGCGGCTAAGGCTGTAAAAGTTTGTTTTGGAAAGGACAAAAAATGAGTTTATTGTCAATCTTGAAAAAATTTGCCTTTAAATTGGAGCGGCAAAATGATAGCGTGTTTTCATACCCAATTGACAAACAAAGAGAAATAATACGTTGTTTTAAAGAGCCTGAAAACAATATTGAACGGGCGTATAATCAATACAGATGCCAA
>JAFLUN010000036.1:11113-17567 GCA_022508785.1 Oscillospiraceae bacterium | reverse complement strand
ACCTGCAAAGCGTTTGGGAGGTTATGCAGAGGGCAATAAGTATCGGTCTGGAAACGGATGGCGTGCTGCAAGGCGGCGTAGGTACCCAAAGAAAAGCAAAATACCTTTTCAGGCAGAAGCATATTGACGAAACCGAGGAAACAAAGACCAACCGTCTGATCTGCGCTTTTGCTTATGCCGTAAGTGAGCAAAACGCATCCGGCGGAGAGATAGTAACCGCGCCAACCTGCGGCTCCTGCGGCGTTGTACCGGCGGTGCTTAAATTCTTGCAGAAAAAGCGAAATTTCACTGATACTCAGATTATTCACGGTCTTGCAACGGCTGGAATAATCGGTAATCTTATCAAAACCAACGCCTCTATCAGCGGTGCCGAGTGCGGTTGTCAGGCGGAAATCGGAACTGCCTGTGCAATGGCCGCTGCTGCGGCGGCAGAGCTCTATGAGCTTGATCTTGACCAGATAGAATATGCGGCCGAGATATCCATTGAGCATCATTTGGGTCTTACATGTGACCCTGTTTTGGGGCTTGTTCAAATCCCTTGCATTGAACGCAATGCAATTGCCGCCATGCGTGCGCTTAATGCGGTTAATCTTGCCGATTTCCTTGCCGATTCCCGAAAAATCAGCTTTGATATGATCGTTGAAACTATGTACGAAACGGGAAAGGATTTAAAGGTTATCTACCGTGAAACCGGCGAAGGCGGTCTTGCCAAGCAATACAGCATCCAATAGACCGTTTCATTTCCCCTGCTCTCTCTTTATAAAATTGAACTATCATATATTTGTATAGTATAATTAAATATATAAGCTATAATAACACGGTGGAGATGCCAAATGGAGTTTTCTTTTGATTCTTTTGCTGACGGAAGATTTGATTACGATCCCAAAACACAAACGCACACCTGTCTTTGGCTTCGGGAAGAACATATGGATGTCGGCGGCGGAAAAATCTCGGTTGCTGATATTGATAAACTGAAAGATTATCCTGAAACAGATGTGGTTAAGATTTCAGGTTTGCATCAGGATACATTTGAATACTTTATTCGAACATACGGCAATCAGTTGAAGGCTATTTCCTTTTTCAAAAATAAATTAGTTGAGGATTGGTCACTGCTCGGCACTTTGCCGAATCTGGAATATCTTCACTTTTTTGCAAATCAACGAATAACCTCTCTTTGGGATATGAGTGCGAACCGTTCGTTGACCGGTCTTTGCATCGAGGATTTTTCAAGGCTCTCTTCCATTGAAGGAATTGAAACCGCCCCTGCTCTCCGGGAGTTTTACATTGGAAATGCAATTTGGCATACCATGACACTTGACAGCCTTTTACCGCTTGCAAACAGCAAAATTGAAAAATTTATGTTTTCCGGAAGAAAAATTGCAGACAACGACTTTTCCTTCCTTGAGGATATGCCTGATTTGAAACAATTTGACTTTCCCACCAATATGCTTTCAACGGAGCAAGTTGCATGGATCGCGGCGAATTTTCCGCAATTAGAAGGCTATGCACTGAAAGCAAAAATAGATATAGATCTATCTGATTCGCCATATGATAACATTCCCAAAGTACTCCTTGTCGGAAAACGGAAACCGTTACTTGAGATAAACGGAAACGAAAAGCGAATTGAAAAACATGTCCGAAGCTTTGAGAAATTAAAGGAAAAGTATAAATCGGTACCATACAAAATCGCTTTTCCTGAAAAATAATACCAACATCTAAATTTACAGCACTACCCCAAAAATTCCCGAACACGAAAACGTTCGGGATATTTTTTTACTTCTTCACTAAAAATCAATAAAAAATTCAGGTATAATTGTGCTTTAATAATTTGACAACCACTGTATAAGGGTGTATAATTATTCAAAATATATGGTTTTTATGTGGGCATTGGTAAATTGCTAACATTTACTGTGTTCTGAGTTAAAAGCCCTGTTATGCAAAATAAAAATAATTTTAAAATAAAGGAGAAGATTTACATGAAAAATGGAAAACGTTTTCTGGCTCTGTTCATGTCGCTTCTGCTTGCCTGCAGCTTTTTAGGCGTTGCAGTTTCGGCAGCACAGAACGACGAAATCGCACCACTTGCTGCCGGCGGCGGCACAACAACCCCAAGTGTGACGGCGTATTTCTATCCGTCTGTTACCCTAACGCTTGAAGGTAACCTCAAGAGCATTCCTGAGGATGCTGAGTGGACTTTCGAGGTTAAGCCCACCACTGCAAGCGCTACCAAAGCAACCATTTCCCCCACTACCTCAAAGACAATCACATTCACCCTTGCTGATTTCGACATCGAAAACGGTGTTGTTACAGCCACGAAGAAACTGTCAGGCACATCAGGCCGCTACACTATGAAGCTGACAGGCACAAAGGGTGCATCTTCAAGCAAAACATATAATTTTGAGTTTACTCAGACGATTTCCGGCGGCGGAAAGTTCTGCTCTTACAGCACGAATGTAAGCAAGCCTTGGACTGCAGCCGTTAAGCTTGAAATCGCTACAGGCGGTACAGGCCGTAACAATGCTGATACTGCCCCCTATACCTCTGAGGACAACGCAGGCGTAAAGGTTACGTCTTCACAGACCGACGGCGGTGCATTGTTCACTAACACATACGCTAACGACACTGACCTTACTGTACTCTATCTGGACAGTAATCCCACTGCAACAGGTGATTATTCAGTTCTTGCAACTGACGTTGTAGAGAATGACAACGGCTGGACAGTTGCTGTTCCCGAAGCGCTTGAACCCGCTGCTTATGACGGCGAAGAGATTGGTAACTTCAAGTTTGTCGGCTGGACAACCGATGCTGTTTCAATTGACGGCGACGCTAAATATGTTCCCGGAGAAACCTATACCCTTACCCCTGCCGATTTAGGCTATGAGGATATGGCAATCGTTGATTCCCCAGTACTTGTTCTTTATCCTGTTTTCAGGGCTGAAACCATAGGTGTTGCAAGCCTTGTTGTAGAAGGCGTTGAAGGCACATACTACGGCTCACTTGCAGGCGCTATGGAATACGCTTCCGATTACGCAACACGCCGCGGTGAAGACGGTGTTGCTGCAAACATTACAGTTGACGTACTTGCCGACGTAACTGAATCCTCTGATTTTATGTACTCTACCGGCAGACACGATTGGCCCGTCCGTGACGTTACGTTAACACTCAATTTAAACGGTAATTTAGTAACAGGTGACGGCGATTCCGTTATCCGTTTCCATCGCACAGGCGCCGGCGCAGCAAGCTATAATCTTGCAATCATCGTAAACGGCGACGGCGGCACAATCACCGGCGGCTACGGTATCCACGGCGGCGGATTTGCATTTGACCTTGACGGCGGCATTCGCAGAACTGTTGAAATCAATGACGTAAACTTCACTAATAACGAGGCTGTTTATGATTACTTGGGAACATCTTATCCCAACTCTACAGGTGACGGCGGCGCAGTAGCTTATCATTCTAACTATTACGCAGACTTCACATTCAATAACTGCACATTTATCGGCAATAAAGCCGGTGTTGTTAATACCGATGCAGAGGAATCCGCTGATAAAGGCGGCAACGGCGGTGCGTTGTATCTTCCCAGAGCACACACTATTCTCAACAACTGCACAATAGTTGACAACTCAGCTAACGGTTTCGGCGGCGGTTTCTACGGCAGAGATATAGATGCATCTACCTCTAAGATTTACGGCAACACAGCTGTAGCAGGTGCGGATGACCTCTTCGTTATATGGAACACCGCTGCAGGCGATGACGCTGTTAAGCTTCCGCAATCAAAGCGCTATGGATATTATGTAGATGCTCCTGAAGATCGCTTTGATGCTGAAACTGCACATTGGTACGATTACTTCGGACCGGCTATTAAAGACCCTGACGAAACCTTGGACGATCCGTTCATCAACGAAGTTTATTACATCAAAGCAGTTGAAATGGCAATCGTTACCCTTGATGCTAACGGCGGCACAGTTGATCCTGAAGAGATAATAGTTATTCCCCGCAGCGCCATCGGTGAGCTTCCCGTACCCGTACGTGAAGGTTATACCTTTACCGGTTGGTATTACGCAGACGGCACAAAGGCAACTGCTGAAGATATTGCTGAGGAAGACCTTACTCTTGTAGCAGGTTGGGAGGAAATTCCTGAGGTTCCCGCAGAATCCGAAGATCCTGTAACTCCCGAGCCTCCCGTAACTCCCAAGCCTCCCGCAACTCCTGAGGCTCCTGAAACTCCTTCAACTGCTCCGAACCCCGAAATCCCCAACACCAGCGGTCAGGAGAGCCTTATGATATACCTTGTAATGTTTGCACTTTGCTCTGTATGCGGTGCAGCAGTATCCTTTGCAGATCGCAAAAAGCGTAAGGCAAACAGCAAATAATTTTTAATTAGTTGTTTAATATAAGAAAATATCTCAAGTCGAAAGGCTTGGGATATTTTTTTATAATTATATTTGACTTATTTTTTTAAATATAGTATGATTTTGTTGAAAAGAGGTTGTGCAAATGAATAAGAAAAACGGAAAAAAAGGGAAAAGCAAAAAGACACGCATAGTAAAATTGTTAGCAGTTGTTTTGGCTTTCGTTTTTTTGACCATTTTTGAATGTTTAAAGCAGTATGAGATAGAAATTTATGAAAACACCGAGATAAGCGTTAACGAAACGGCTGATAATTATCAATTCATAAAGGAACTGAAAAATGTTAAAATATTAACGGAAAAGACGGAGATCGACACCTCAACTGTGGGGGAACAATATGTTTACCTCACTGTCAAGCCCACTATTGGAAAAAAATATGATTTTGGTTATCGCATTACAGTCGTTGACCGCGAAATTCCCAAAATTACATTTAACGGTGATTTAGAAACGACTGAAGGCACGGAGATTGACCTGTTAAAAGGTGTCAGTGCTACTGACAATTCGAATGAAGAAATTGCCGTGTCGGTAGAGGGCGACTATGATTTCACAAAGCCAGGTGAATATTCGTTAAAATATGTTGCCATTGATTCAAGCAATAATAAAGCCGAAGAAGCATTTAAATTAACGGTGAAAGCAAAATCGGCTCCTCAGGTTACACAGACGGAAGGAACATCATCTCAAACGAAGCCTGAAACGACTACTCAAAAGGAGAAGGAACCGTCTAATACCACATCGGAAACCGTTACGTTTACCACTTCAAAGGGTTATCAAGGCGTAACCCAAAACGGTGTTACTTATATTGACGGGTATTTGGTTGCCAATAAAACATATTCACTCCCCTCAACTTACGGAACCGGACTGACCGCTGAAACGAAATCTGCATTCAACACTATGTCCGCCGCCGCAAAGAAGGACGGACTGAACATTTACATTTCAAGCGGATTCCGCTCTTACAGCACTCAAAACAGGATATATAACAATTATGTAAACAACTACGGTAGGACAAGCGCTGACACATTTTCAGCAAGACCGGGTCATTCCGAGCATCAGTCGGGTCTTGCGGTTGATGTCAATATTATCAGCGATGCATTTATCGGAACGCCTGAAGCTATTTGGCTTAACAATAATTGCTATAAATACGGCTTCATTCTTCGCTATCCTCAAGGAAAATCCAATGAAACGGGTTATAAATATGAACCGTGGCATTTCCGTTATGTCGGCGTTGACCTGGCAACAAAGCTGTATAACGGCGGCGATTGGATTACAATGGAAGATTATTTCGGCATTACAAGTCAATATCAATAATTAAATTATGAGAGGCAATTTATGAACAATAAACCGGAAGTGCCTATCAACTGTTTCTTTCAGGGCTGTTACAATCCTGCTTATGAAGCGGAAATAAAGAAAGCAAAAGAAAAATGTTACAGATATAATCAGTTATGCCCTAACGACTATGAGGCTCAACAGGAAATCCTAAAGGAGCTTCTTGGGAAAATGGGCAAAAACACTGTAATAACCCCACCCTTTTGGTGCGATTACGGTTACAATATTACGGTCGGAGATTATTTTTACTCCAATCACAACATGATAATTCAAGACGGTGTAAAGGTAACCTTTGGCGATCATGTGTTTATTGCTCCAAACTGTTGCTTTACCACGGCAGAGCACGCTATTGACCCTGAAATGCGCAAGGCAGGTGTTGAAATCGCAAAGCCTATCACTGTTGGCAACAATGTTTGGATCGGCGCAGGCTCCACCGTTCTTGCAGGCGTAGAAATCGGGGATAATTCTGTCATAGGTGCGGGAAGCGTTGTTACAAAATCAATCCCCGCAGGAGTAGTGGCTGTCGGCGTTCCGTGCAAAGTGTTAAGAGAAATTACGGAAGAAGATAAAACAACCTATCCTACTTACAAGATAAAATATTAAATTTGGAAACATAAAGAAAAAGGCTCGGAAGCATTTATTTCTCCGAGCCTTTTCTATATTTCACATATTTAACTTTAGTCTTTCATCTTCTTGACTTTATAGCTGCCGGTGCTTGCTT
>JAFLUN010000036.1:0-11013 GCA_022508785.1 Oscillospiraceae bacterium | reverse complement strand
CATATTTAACTTTAGTCTTTCATCTTCTTGACTTTATAGCTGCCGGTGCTTGCTTTAAATGCATTTACGACGCTTCTGAAGCTGCCGAGAGCCGTCATAACATATGCCATTACCAAACCGCCGTAATATTCGCCGGTAGCATTGCTCGCTTCAAGAATCTCCTTAAGACCGCGGAAACAGTCAAAGAAGCTCCAGCCATATTCCTTAAGTGCGGAGTATGCATCATATGCCCATACCAACTTATTTGCAAATAAAACAGCTAAAATTATTACTACAACGCAGGCGATAACACCCTTCTTATCAACTACACCGCCGAGCATTTCAAAGCCCTTAAATGCACAAACGGCTGTGACAAGCCCTGCAATAGCTGCAACATAACCGAGCTGCCAAATAAGAAAATACACAACGCATCCAATCATTGCGCCCAAAAACGCACCGACAATACCGGGGATAAATTTACTCTTCTGTGCAAGAATCCCCTGCTTTCTGTCCATCAGGGCGCCCTCAACCTTGCCTACGCAGTCGCTGCAAAGGTAATGGTGCGCACCGTTAATATCGTAGCAGTCGATCTGAGCGTTTTGCGTTCCGCACTGCATACAGCCTGTTACGTAACCGTTATTTGCAAGGTAGTCGATAATCGGCATAATCGCCGTATTCAGATGCTCCGGAATCTTTTTGCCAAGGAAAGTACGGGTTGAAACGATGGTAACAGAGTTATGGTAAACGGTGAAAGATTGAATCTGCTCTGTTACGCTCTTGCGGGATTCCACAAATTCACGCAGAGCCGCATTTTCGGGGTCATTGTCCGAATGGGCGCTTATTTGGAAGCTGAACATACCGTTCGGTGTGGTATTGATTGTCACATAAAAGCCTCTGCAAGTACCCGATATGTACTTATTGTGATCTGTCATATTGCCGTCAAGAAGCTGACTGCACAGTTTTTTGCTTAACATTTTTTCATCCTCCTGATTTCTTAGTAACGGTGGGCATTTTGGAAATATCTTTTGCCGTAAGAAAATTGTAAAATACCGCCGAAACTTTGATAAATATTATATCACTGTTACTTAATTCTTGCAACAAAAAATTCGTTTTATTCGTCTGCTACAGCAAATAAAATTAAAGTACATATTGCATTTTTAAGTTATCGGTGCTATTATAATAACTGTCATTATTTATGATTTTGACAAATTTTAAGGAGTGTGTTTTATGAGATATTTAACAATTCAGCGCAACAAAAGCTTTGTTGGCTGTCTTATGAGGCTTAAGATCTATATAGAAGATCATACCTCAAACGAAATCAAAATCCACGGTGTTCCGTGCAGAAAAATCGGAACGATTAAAAACGGCGAACAGCAGTCATTTATGATTGGCGACGAAAAGCTTCGCATTTATGTTATCGCCGACAAGTTCAGCAAAAACTACTGCTCCGATTTTTATGAGGTTCCCGAAGGAACAGAAAACATTTTCATTTCAGGCTCTTGCAAGTACAATCCGCTGAACGGCAACGCTTTCCGTTTTGACGGTATTCCCACCGAAGAAATGAAATACCACAGAAAGAAAGCCACAAGAAGAGGTATTTTAGTTGGACTGATTATTTTTATCATCTTCTTTGCAATTGGTTTTGCCTCTACATTCGCACCGCTTTTAGGTACTCCTGAGGAAAAGGTATTTACCAAAGGAAATATGTCAATCACTCTCAACGAAGAGTTTACTGAAGAGGTATATGGCTATAGCAATTTTGAAGCGGTTTACGATACCAACGATATGGCAGTTTTTGTCATCAAAGAAAAATTTGACGGTTACACAATAACTGAAGATATGACCGTTAAAGAGTATTGTGATGCCGTTATTAAAGCAAACGGTCAAAATGCTAAAACCCAGCAAAAAGACGGTTTAACATATTATGAATACACAGGAAATTCAGATCAAGGTCAAAAGTTCCGCTACATAGCTTTTACATACAAAGCAGATGACGGATTTTATCTTGTTCAGTTTGCCGTAAGCGACGATATGTACGAGGATTATGACGACGACATTTTTGCATATGCAAAATCTGTTTCAATCAAACAAAATTCTTACACATAATACTTGATAATATTAAAACGGCGGTATCGGAGTAAAAACCGATGCCGCCGTTCTTTTTATACTATATAAGAAAAACACCCCGAAAATCGGGGTGTAAAGCTTGCTTTTAAATTATTCAGCGATTTCAGACGTGCAGTGGGGGCAGCGTGTTGCGTCAATTGAAATTTCGCTTTTGCAGAACGGGCAAACCTTTGTTGTGGGCTCTGCAGGAGCAGCCTCTTCCTCTGCTGCTGACTTGCTCTTGAGCTTGTTAATGCCTTTGATGAAAAGGAAAATAACAAGAGCCATTATAAGGAAGTTGAATACTGCGTCAATAAATGCGCCGTATGAGAGCACGTTTTTGCCTGCTTCAAGAGCTTCTGCGGCAGTAGCGTAACTTTCTCCGTCTGCAAGACCGAACACAACGAACTTATCAGCAAAGCTGAGCCCGCCTGTAATCAAACCGATGAGCGGCATTACGATATCGCTTACAAGTGAAGAAACAATTTTTTGAAAAGCGCCGCCGATGATAACGCCGACTGCAAGGTCAATTACGTTGCCCTTCATTGCAAATTCTTTAAATTCTTTTATAAATCCTTTTGATTTTGCCATTTTCATACCTCTTTCTTGTTTTATTTGAAACATTTTAACATAATGTTTTTAATTTTTCAATACAGTTAGACACCAAAATTATCGAATTTAGGTATAAAATCGGCGCTCGCTGAGGTTTTTTCCTGCATAAAGCCGTTTTTTAGACCGATTTCAAAAAAATAATCAACTACTTTGTCATATTCTGCCGTAAAAAGTCTTCTGTTAATTTCTTTATGCTTTTTTGCATCTGCAAAAGGCGTGTATTGGCTCATAAGAGAAACGAAAGTGTTCTCGCCTAAATTGTTTTTAATCCACCAAAGGATTTTTTTGCTGTCGTTTATATTAGACGGTAAAACAAGGTGCCGTACCAAAAGACCCTTTGTCATCAGTCCGTTTTCAAATTCACATTCGCCCGTTTGGCGTTTCATTTCAAGGAGTGCGGCAGATGCTTTTTCAAAATAATCGGGACAGGCGGCATATTTTGATGATACCGCAGTGTCAAAATACTTAATATCGGGCAAATAGACGTCTACTATCCCCTCAAATCTTTTGAGAGTAGAAACGCTGTCGTAGCCTGAGCTGTTATAAACTATGGGAATGGACGGCTTGTAAATTTCAAATGCAGAGATAATACTGTCTGAAAAATGCGTTGGATTTACAAGGTCGATTGAGGAACAGCCTTCACCTTCTAACTCACGGAAAATCTCCGCTAAGCGCTGAACGCTTATCTTTTTGCCCTTATTAAAATGGCTGATTTCAAAATTCTGACAGAAACAGCATTTAAGCGTGCACCCTGAAAAGAACACGGCTCCTGCTCCGCCTTCCCCCGCAATGCAAGGCTCTTCCCAAATATGTTTGGAAGCACGGGCAAGAACGGGCTGTGAAGGCATTTTGCAAAAGCCGAACCCGTTATTTTCATTTCGCTCCGCGCCGCAGTTTCTTGGGCAAAGATTACAAATCAAGCCAATCACCTCGTAAGTGACAGTATAACATTTATATTAAGCAAAAACAAGGGCATTTGCTCTTGCAAAACGTAAATGTGAAGTGTATAATATTTTTTCGATGAGATGACAGCAAAAAAATACGAAGAAAGGAACGATACCGTGCACAAAAGCAAGTTTTTATATGACTTTTTGTGCGATTGCTGTATCGCAAGGCGATTGATATGCTTCTTTCAGTAGATATAGGAAACACAAATATTTCATTAGGTGTATTCTCAGGCGATGAACTTATTTTAAACTGCCGTTTGGCAACTGAAAGGCAAAAAACAGAGGATCAGTATGCCATTCAGTTTACGGATATTTTCTCGTTATATAAAATAGACCCGAAAGAAATCACGGGTGCGGTTTTAGGCTCGGTTGTGCCTGAAATTACAAACGCAGTTAAAGGCGCTCTTATGAAGCTCATTGACGGCAAAGTGCTTACCCTTGCGCCAGGGGTTAAAACGGGTCTTAATATCGCTATTGACAACCCTGCCCAATTGGGCGCAGACCTTGCCGCAGGCGCAGTCGGTGCAATGGCGGAGTACCCCCTGCCCGCTTTTGTTGTGGATTTGGGCACGGCAACAAAAATCTGCGTTGTTGATGAGAAAAAGAATTTCCGCGGAGGTCTTATTGCTCCGGGTATTGCCATTTCATTAAAAGCGCTTACGGACATAAGCTCCCTTCTTCCCACAATAAGCCTTGAAGCGCCGAAAAAGGTTTGCGGCACAAACACTGCGGACTGTATGCAAAGCGGAATTATTTTGGGTACCGCTTCTATGATTGACGGACTTATTGACAAGCTGACAGAGGAAATCGGAGAGCCGAAATCCGTTATTGCAACGGGCGGACTTTCATATTTTCTTTCGGACGTTTGCCGTCACAAGCTGATTTACGATAAAGACCTTGTTTTAAAGGGACTTAAAGCAATATACGAAAAAAACAACTGAATAATTATTTTGCATAAAGCAAATTCGGCAAAGTGAGCTACAGCTACAGCATAGCATCACAAAAATGCCTATTTGTTTTAATGACTGCAATTCTCCGAATTGCAGGAAATATATTTTTATGAGCGCTGTACCAAGGGTTCTTCCCGTGCCATAGGGACAGCAGCGAAAGGAGTTAATTATGGCAAACGCAAAAAGATTCACAAAAGACCAAACGGTCAAACTCGCAATGGGCGGTATTCTTACCGCAGTAGTCGTTGTGTTACAGTTAATGGGGTCGTTCATTAAATTCGGTCCGTTCTCTGTTTCACTTGTATTGGTTCCGATAATTGTCGGTGCGGCAATGTGCGGGCCTTACATCAGCACTTGGTTAGGGCTTGTATTCGGAGTAGTAGTTCTTTTATCGGGAGATGCCGCTGCATTTTTAGCAATCGACATACCGGGAACTATTATAACGGTTCTTCTTAAAGGCGCGCTGTGCGGCCTTACAGCAGGTCTTGTTTTCACTGCTTGCAAGAAGTTTAATACTTATTTATCGGTTGTCCTTGCAGCTATTATCTGCCCGATTACAAACACGGGTATCTTCCTTTTAGGTTGCAGACTTTTCTTCTTTGATGCAATAAGCGAATGGGGCGCAGGTGCAGGATTTACCAACACTGCTGTATATATGATAGTAGGTCTTGTTGGTTGGAATTTCGTTTTCGAGTTGGTTACTAACATCATCCTCTGCCCTGCAATTGTAAGAATTGTAAACGCATTGAAGAAATAAAATTTAATTTCGTTATAAAAGTTATCAAAGGGAGACGCTTTGTAAAAAGTCGTTTCCCTTAGATTTTTCGGTTGATTATCATTAGAATAAGGGAGAATCAAATGGAAGATTATATTGAGGCACATAAATACAGTAACAATCATATGGAGCAATTAAAAAAGGATAAAATTTGCGGTTGCTTTTATTGCTTAAAAATATTCTCTCCGCAAGAAATTGAAGATTGGCTAATTGCAGAAGATGAGAGTAATCGTGCTGATAGATTTGGAACTGCAATTTGCCCATATTGCGGAATAGATTCTGTTATTGGCGAAAGCAGCGGTTACCCGATTACAAAAGAGTTTCTCGAAAAAATGTATAATTTTTGGTTCTGATTTATCTTAAGATGATAATATATCAAACGAAAAGAGGATAAGTAAATGGAATTATGGGATGCTTATAATTCGTCCTTTATCAAAATTGAAAACGTAACGCTTGTCAGGGGTGAACCTGTTCCAAAAGATATGTTTCATTTAGTGTGCGATATTTTGGTAAAGCACACTGACGGAACGTTTTTGCTGATGAAAAGAGACCCTCAAAAGCATTTTGGCGGAATGTGGGAAGCGTCAGCAGGCGGAAGCGCATTGGCAGGTGAAAATCCTCTTCAATGCGCAATCAGAGAATTAAAAGAAGAAACAGGCATTATTTCCGCTGATCTTGTTGAGCTTGGAAGAGAAGTAAGTGACAAAACGAGTTCTATTTACATAGAATTTTTATGTATTACAGACTGGAATAAAGATAACATTTCACTCCAACAGGGTGAAACGGTTGATTATAAGTGGGTGAGCAAAGAAGAACTGCTCTCTATGAATAAAGATGAACTGGCAACCGAAAGAATGCAAAAATACGTAATAAATTCAGATAACATATAACAAAACAATCCGCTTAGCCGAGCGGATTGTTTTCTTTTAAGCCGTTTTATTGCCAAAGCATTAAATTTATGCTATTATTAAGAACGGAGATGATAAAAAAATGGTTTACACCTTAACCCTCAACCCTTCTCTTGATTACGTAATGACTGTAAATAATATAAATTTCGGAAATGTTAACAGATCGTCGGCAGAAGAGCTGTATTACGGCGGTAAGGGAATAAATGTCGCCGCCGTATTAACTCGGCTCGGCATTGAAACAACTGCTCTGGGTTTTGCAGGCGGTAAAACAGGCGAAATTCTGTATGAGCTTATGAAGAGTGACGGTATAAACTACGATTTTATCAGTCTTTCCTGCGGAAACACAAGGATAAATGTTAAACTTAAATCGGACAATGAAACCGAGATAAACGCTCTTGGACCTAAAATAACCGAAGCGGAAATTAAAGAATTATTTAAAAAGCTTGAGAATATCAAAAGCGGAGACACACTTGTTCTTGCAGGGAATGTTCCCAATAGCCTTCCCAATGATTTTTACGCTCAAATTATGTCACAACTCTGTGACAAGGATATATACTTTACAGTTGATGCCACTGGAAATCAGCTCATATCCTCTTTGAAATACAAACCTTTTCTTATAAAGCCCAACTGCTATGAGCTTGGCGAAATCTTCGGAAAAGAATTGACAAGCAGAGATGATATTATAAAATACGGCAAAGAATTGCAGAATATGGGAGCGCAAAACATTATCATATCCTGCGGCGGCGACGGCGCTGTACTGATTGACCAAAATAACGTGGTTCATACAGCAAACGCGGTAAAGGGAAATGTACTGGGCACAGTCGGCTGCGGCGATTCAATGGTGGCAGGCTTTATTGCAGGCAAATTAAAAGGTTATGATTTTCACAGGGCGTTTCAGCTTTCCGTTGCGTGCGCATCTGCAACCGCCTTTTCAGCGCATCTTGCTACGGAAGATAAAATAAATGAAATATTAGCTCAAAATTTTATATCCGATTACAATATTTGACAGAATATACTATATTAAAAATTTTAACTTGCCTTTACAGATAGGAGAATATTACAATGTCAAAACAATGGCTGAAGGATCATTCTATTCTATTGTGCATTACGATAGGTTTCTTAATCATTATTTCAGTAACGTTTTTTACTTTTATAAAAATGGATAAAGAATTAGACACTGAAAATCAGGAAACCTTAAGAGAGGTAAGCAATCTTTACATATCAAGCAGCGCACAGCAAACGGCAAGCCATGTTCAGCTCTACTTTGAAAGCCGTTTTGAGATTATTGATCAGGTTTTAAGCAAGGCTGTTGAAATGAAAGACAAGGAATCATCGGTAGAATATCTGCAAAATGAACTGTCGTCGGGAATGTTTTACATTGCAATGATTAAAGCTGACGGAACATTTGAGAGAATCCGCGGTGACAAAGATTTTCACCCTTATGACAGCAAGCATTTTTGGGATACTATGGATTTGGGCAACAACAAAGTGTTTCTTATTGCCGACGATAACAATAACAAGGCAGGCGGAATGGTCCTGAACCGTGACTTTACACTGGGCGGTCAAAGCTACTGCGGAATTATTTGCGGATTTACTCTTGATTCGCTGAATAACATACTGGATTTGTCTTTCGGTGAAGGAAATTTGACTTACTCTTTCGTTATCCGTCGGGCGGACAGCGCATTTGTAATCAGAAGCGAAGGCGATTTCCGTATGACTTACTTTGAGCGTGTTAAAGCCCTTTACAGAGAATATAACGGCAAGACCGCTGACGATTATATTGCAGGTCTTAGTGAGGCTATGAAGCAAAACGTCCCCTATTCCGAAACGTTTATGATGGATGACGGGCTGAGAATGCTTTATGCCACTCCGATGTATTATTCCGATTGGTATTTGATTACATTCATTCGGTATGATGAGGTCAACAGTATCCTTGGGGACAATAATAAGCGCAGTGACGATATTTTCACATATCACACCGCAATTCTTGCGGCAATAATTTTGGCTGTCTTTATCTCTTATGTCATTCTGTCTTACAATCAAATTCAAAAGACTAAAAAAAGTGAGAATAAGGCACTTTTGGCAAGCAAGGCAAAGAGCGATTTCCTTGCCAATATGAGCCACGATATCCGAACGCCTATGAATGCAATTGTCGGCATGACGGAAATTGCACGCTCGCATATTGACGACCAAACCAGAGTAGAAGACTGTTTGAATAAAATTGCACTTTCGGGGCGTCACCTGATTTTCCTTATTAACGACGTGCTTGATATGTCGAAAATTGAAAACGGTAAAATGACGCTCACTCTTTCCCAAACCACATTGCGTGAAATTCTGGAAAATATTGTAATGATTATTCAGCCGCAGGTTAAAAACAAACAACATAAGTTTGACATTTACGCTCAAAATATCATTTCGGAGAACATTCGCTGTGACACTCTGCGTTTAAATCAAATACTCATAAACCTTGTTTCCAATGCGGTGAAATACACGCCTGATAACGGGGAAATTTCTCTGACAGTTATTCAGGAAGCTTCTCCTAAGGGCGAGGGTTATGTCAGAACTCATTTTATCGTTAAGGATAACGGCATAGGAATGAGTGAAGATTTTGTTAAGGTTGTATTTGAAAGCTTTGAGCGTGAGGACCGCAAGCGTACAACCAAAGAGGAAGGCACGGGGCTCGGTCTTGCCATTACAAAATATTTAATTGACGCTATGGGCGGTACTGTTGAGGTAAGCAGTAAGCTAAATGAAGGCAGTGAATTTCATGTTGCCATTGATTTCGAAAAGAGCGACGATAACGGCGATATGAAGCTTCACGGTTTGAGCGTACTTGTTATTGACGATAATGAGGACCAGTGCATTACCGCCACGGAAACCCTTCGTGAGCTCGGTGCAGAGGCGGAATATCTGCTTGACGGCGAAAATGCAATCGAAAAAATCCAAAGCAATCCTGACAAATTTGACATTATTTTGATTGACTGGCAAATGCCGAAAATTGACGGTATTGAAGCCTCAAGAGCAATAAGAGAGCGCACGGGCAACTCCACTCCCATAATCCTTATTTCCGCTTATGACTGTTCGGAATTTGAGAAGAGCATTAAAGATGCGGGCATTAACGGAATTTTATTAAAACCGTTGTTTAAATCCACCCTCTATTACGGTATACAGGAGCATATTAACAAAAAAGCCGTCGACACTTCTGATGAACCGAATGACAACAGCTTTTTGGGCGAGCGTATTCTTTTGGCGGAAGACAATGAATTAAACGGTGAAATTGCCGTTGAAATGCTCTCATCAGCAGGTCTTACTGTTGACTGGGTAACAAACGGGCAGAAATGCGTTGAAAAATTCCTTGAATCTAAGCCCGGATATTATAAAGCAATTATAATGGATATACGAATGCCCGTTATGAACGGCTATGAAGCGACTGCCGAAATCCGTTCAACAGGCAGACCCGACTGTGACATACCGATTATTGCCGCAACGGCAGACGCTTTTGCAGATGACGTTGCCAGAGCAAAGGAATGCGGTATGAACGCGCATATCGCCAAACCCATTGATACCCAAATGCTCCTTTCCGTTTTATCGAAATACTGTAATTGAATATTAAGTAATACACACAAAAGGCAGAGAGTGAATTGTTTTGATTTACTCTCTGTTTTTTATTTCACACATAAAGCAAAAAAGACCTTGCAGATTTCTCTGCAAGGTCAATTTTTAATTGATTTTGATATTAGGTTTTCCTATTATTTCATTTCAGCGATTGCTGCCTGTGCTGCTGCAAGACGGGCAATCGGAACACGGAAGGGTGAGCATGAAACATAGTCAAGACCGATCTTGTGGCAGAATTCAACTGATGAAGGATCGCCGCCGTGCTCACCGCAGATACCGCAGTGAAGTGTTGAGCGTGTTGCCTTACCGTTTTTAACTGCCATTTCCATAAGCTGACCAACGCCTGTCTGGTCAAGCTTTGCAAAGGGATCGTTCTCGAAAATCTTGTTGTCATAGTAAGCGTTGAGGAACTTACCTGCGTCATCACGGCTGAAGCCGAATGTCATCTGAGTAAGGTCGTTTGTACCGAAGCAGAAGAACTCTGCCTGTGTTGCAATTTCGCCTGCTGTAAGAGCTGCACGCGGAATTTCAATCATTGTACCAACTTCATACTTAAGATCTACGCCTGCTGCTGCGATTTCAGCATCTGCCGTTGCAACAACAATGTCCTTAACGAACTTAAGCTCTTTTGTATCGCATGAAAGCGGAATCATAATTTCAGGAACAACATTCCAGTCAGCGTGTGCTTTCTGAACGTTGATAGCAGCACGGATAACTGCCTTTGTCTGCATCTTTGCAATTTCGGGATATGTTACTGCAAGACGAAGACCGCGGTGACCCATCATCGGGTTGAACTCATGAAGAGAATTGATGATAGCCTTAATTGTTTCAACTGACTTGCCCTGTGCATCTGCAAGCTTCTGAATGTCAGCTTCCTCAGTGGGAACGAACTCGTGAAGAGGCGGGTCAAGGAAACGGATTGTAACGGGGTTACCTTCAAGAGCTTCATAAAGAGCCTCAAAGTCGCCCTGCTGATAAGGAAGAATCTTCTCAAGAGCTGCTTCTCTCTCTTCAACAGTGTCTGAGCAAATCATTTCACGGAATGCCGCGATTCTGTCTGCCTCGAAGAACATATGCTCTGTACGGCAAAGACCGATACCCTCAGCGCCAAGCTCTCTTGC
>JAFLUN010000035.1:11652-17884 GCA_022508785.1 Oscillospiraceae bacterium | reverse complement strand
ACCAATGACACGAGGATTTTCAGTCCTCTGCTCTACCAACTGAGCTACAGAGGCAAAAAATGGCGACCCGGAACGGGCTCGAACCGTCGACCTCTAGCGTGACAGGCTAGCGTTCTAACCAACTGAACTACCGGGCCAAAAATGGTGGGAACAACAGGGCTCGAACCTGTGACCCTCTGCTTGTAAGGCAGATGCTCTCCCAGCTGAGCTATGCTCCCACGCCTGTTTGCTGCTGTGTTTCAGCGGCTCATATAAAATAACATAAAAATGAGTGGATGTCAACACTTTTTTTGAATTTTTTTAATTTTTTTGAAAATCTTTTTTGATTAGCTCTTTTGAAAATGTTTTTAATTAACTCTTATGTAAAAGGCTTGAAAAATATTCCATATTTTAGTATAATATTTTTGTATATGCGGTCAAAATATATTATGATATATATTGCGACTGTAAATATTATTCAGAAAGGGGCATTTTCTATGTGTGAAAAGCCAAAGTTTTACATCACAACAGCCATCGCTTACACTTCCCGTAAGCCTCACATCGGCAACAGCTATGAAATTGTGCTGACCGACGCAATTGCGAGGTACAAGCGAATGCAGGGCTTTGATGTTTTCTTTCTGACAGGTACCGACGAGCACGGTCAAAAAATTGAAGAATATGCAAAGGCGGCAGGCGTTACGCCGAAGGAATATGTTGACGGCGTAGCAGGTGAAATCAAAAACATTTGCGATTTGCTTAATACAACTTACGACAAATTTATCCGTACTACTGACGGTTATCACGAAAAAACCGTTCAAAAGATTTTCAAAAAGCTTTATGAGCAGGGCGATATTTATAAGAGTGAATATGAGGGTCTTTACTGCACTCCATGCGAATCCTTCTGGACTGAAAGCCAATTAGTTGACGGCAAATGCCCCGACTGCGGCAGAGAGGTTAAACCCGCTAAGGAAGAGGCATATTTCCTTCGCCTTTCAAAATACCAAAAACAGCTTGAAGAGTTTATTGAGAGCAACGAAAGCTTTATTTACCCCGAGGCACGGAAAAAAGAAATGCTTAACAACTTTATTAAACCCGGTCTTCAGGACCTTTGCGTTTCAAGAACCTCTTTCAAATGGGGTATTCCCGTTACCTTTGACGACAAGCACGTAATTTACGTTTGGATTGACGCTCTTTCAAACTATATTACTGCGCTGGGCTACGACCCTGACGAAAGCTCGGAGCTTTACAACAAATACTGGCCTGCCGACATTCATATTATCGGTAAGGATATTGTAAGATTCCATACGATTTATTGGCCCATTATGCTTATGGCTTTGGGCGAGCCGTTGCCTAAACAGGTTTACGGTCACCCGTGGCTTTTATTCGGTGAGGATAAAATGAGCAAATCACGCGGAAACGTAATTTATGCCGATGAGCTCACGTCGGTTTTCGGCGTTGATGCGGTAAGGTATTATCTTCTTTCCGAAATGCCTCACGCCCACGACGGCTCAATCACCTATGAGGCTATGATTGACCGCTTTAATGCAGACCTTGCCAACACTCTCGGCAACCTTGTAAACCGCACGATTGCTATGCAGAATAAATATTTTGACGGCGTTATTCAGGCTCCCGGGAACTCTGAAGCGGTTGACGAAGAGCTCAAAGAGGCTGCAAAAAAAGCCATCGCAGACCTTGACAGTAACGTTGCCGAATATAAAATGAGCGATGCTGTGGAAGCTGTAATGGTATTTGCCAGACGGTGCAACAAATATATTGATGAAACCATGCCGTGGGCTCTTGCAAAGGACGAAGCGCAAAAAGAGAGACTTGGCACAGTGCTTTACAATCTTTTGGAAAGCATTCATATTCTTTCTGCTCTCATTTCTCCGTTTATGCCCGAAACTGCAGTTAAAATCAACGAACAGCTTTGCGCCGCTCCTGCCCAATACGCTTCACTTGCAGACTTTAACAGCTTAAAGGCTGGCGACAAAGTAGGTACGGCAGTTCCGCTGTTCAACAGAATAGACGCTGAAAAGCTACTTTCTGAATTACTCGCTAAGCAGGAAGAAAAAATGAAAGAAGCTCAAAAAGAAGATGTGCCCGAAGGCATTGCTCAAATATCTATTGAAGATTTTATGAAGGTGGAGCTCAAAGCCGCTGAAATTACAGCTTGCGAGCCCATACCGAGAGCTAAAAAGCTTTTAAAGCTCACGCTTAACGACGGCTCAGGAGTGGACAGAACCGTTGCAAGCGGAATTGCAAAATGGTACAGTCCCGATGACCTTATCGGCAAAAAGGTAGTTGTCGTTTCAAACCTTAAACCTGCAGTTCTTTGCGGAGTGGAGAGCAACGGAATGATTTTAGCCGCCGACTGTTCCGAAGATGACGTTAAGGTTCTTTTCCTTGACCCGTCTATCCCTAACGGTTCAAAAATAAGATGATGAATAATATATTTGATTCACACGCACATTATGACGACGAGCAATTTGATTCTGACAGAAGCGAATTGCTCGCTTCTTTAGAGAGTAAAGGCGTTTCGGGAGTTGTTTTCTGCGGAGTAAATATTGAGACAAGCAAGTTTTCCGTTGGAACGGCGCATAAATATGATTACATTTACTCGGCTGTGGGCTTTCACCCGTTAAATCTTTCGGATTATAAAGAGGGCGACCTTAGGGTATTAAAAGAGCTTTGCAAGGACGAAAAAGTTGTTGCCGTAGGTGAAATCGGTCTTGATTACCACTATGAAAAAGAGAGCAGGCCCCAGCAATTAGAGCTTGTGGAAAAGCAGATTATCCTTGCAAACGAGCTCTCACTCCCGATTATATTTCACGACAGGGAATCCCACGAGGACACATTAAATCTTCTTAAAAAGCACAGGCCAAAAGGCGTTGTTCACTGCTTTTCCGGAAGCGTTGAAATGGCAAAGGAAATAATAAAGCTGGGAATGTACATAGGGCTTGGCGGTGCGGTAACTTTCAAAAACGCAGTAAAACCGGTTGAGGTTGCAAAATATGTGCCGGACAGCAGACTGTTAATTGAAACTGACTGCCCGTATATGACCCCCGTGCCGTTCAGGGGAAAGAGGAACGATTCCTCTCTTATTCCGTACACGGCTCAAAAACTTGCCGAGGTGCGAGGCGTTTCCCCGCAGGAAATTCTTGATTTAACGGCAAAAAATGCAAAAACTTTATTCAATATAGAATAAGATTAGAGGTATAAAATGCTTAAACATATTGTAATGTGGAAATTTAAAGCGGCTGAGGGCAAAACTCTCAAAGAAAATGTTCAAATCGTTAAAAACGGGCTTGAAAGCTTATCTCCCAAAGTACCGCATATTAAAAAGCTGACATTTTTGGAAAATCAGGTTGAGTGCGACCGCAATTTCGACGCGCTTTTAATTGTTGAAACAGAAAACGAGCAGGAATTGGAGAATTATAAAAACCACCCCGAGCACAAAAAGGTTGCGGAATATGTTAAAAAGGTCACCGAAAACCGCGGCGCAGTTGACATTTGGGAATAGTAATAAAATTAAAACGGTAGTTCAGACGAACTGCCGTTTTTTATTATATGATGACGACGAGAATTTAATTTCCTCCCTTACCGAGGGAGGTGGCAAAACGAAGTTTTGACGGAGGGAGTAAGAAAGATAAAAACTACAGAAGAACTCCCTCAGTCGACTTCGTCGACAGCTCCCTCTAAGAGGGAGCCATATCTAATTACTAACATTTAATCTCTACCAATTAACAATACGGGACGATGTGGGCATCGTCCCCTACTAACTAACCACTATCTACTGTTCTCTATCAACTAAAATGGCATAGATCTGCCTCTACGCTTTTATTTCCTCTCATCAATTATTTCGCAAATGTTTTCCGTTACTGTTTTGAAAATCGGGGCGCAGTCGTTAGCGCCTGAGGTGCCGTCCTCTTTTAAAATTACTACGGTATAAGTTTTTTCGTTATATGTGAAATATCCGCAAAACCAAGTGTGCAATATTTCTCTGCCGTCTTTTATCCAACCACTTTGCGCTGTTGCGGTTTTTCCGCACCCCTGTGCCTTCTCAGTAAAGCCTAATTTCGCCGTGCCGTCCTCAACCACTCCGCGCAGTATTTCGTCAAGGTGCCGTGCAGTTTCCTTACTTATAACTCGCACGCCTTCATCGGGCACAAGCCTTTGAATTACTTCTTGATTTTCACCTAAAATAGCGTTCATTAAAACGGGTGTATGGTAAACTCCGCCGTTTGCTATTGCGGAATATGATGCCGCCATTTGCCACGGAGTTGCAAGCAGTGTCCCCTGTCCGAATGAAAGATTTGCAAGCGATGACGGTGAAGACAGCTCGGAAAGTGACGGCAGATTTCCCCTTTTTGAATAAATATTGTCTTCATACTCAAAGCTTTTGCCGAGCCCCAACCCCTCGCAGATGCTCAACAGCTTTTCAGCACCCACACTTTGACCCAAATTTATGAAATAAGTATTACAGGACTTTTCCATTGCCTGCGCCATTTCTGTTTGTCCGTGGGCAATGCCGTTGTTGCATCGAAATGATTTTCCGCCTACTGATATTATTCCGTTGCAGTAATGCTCAATTTCTATGCCGTTTTCAAGCGCCGCCGCCGCAACGAAGGGCTTGAATACCGAGCCCACGCTGTATGCCGTATCTGCACGGTTAATTAACGGCGCATTTTCTTTATTTAAATATGCGGCAACGTTTTGCGGGTCAAAGGACGGAAGAGAGCAAGAAGCCAAAATTTCCGAATTTTCACTGTCCATTATTACCGCCGCGCCTACGCTGATATCAGAGTTATTCATTATTTTTTGAAGCGCGGACTGAAAATCCTTATCAATTGTAAGAGCAATTCCCCCTGCGTCAGGGTAATTCGTTTCGGTAACGCTTATTTTTTGACCGAGGAGTATCCGATTTTGAGCGTCAGCACTCCAAGTGGCGCGTAAGGTTCCGCCCGTCATTTTAAGAAAGCTGTCGTAATTTTTTTCAAGCCCTGCAACACCGTTTCCGTCGCCGTCCGTATAGCCGATTAAATGGGGGCAAAGATTTTCTCCGTTATATCTTTTTACTATACCCACGGATACTATTTCATTTTCGTTAAAAATGTGGGCACAGCTAAATTTTATAATTTTACCCTTTGACATATTTGAATAAATATCGGCCATTTCGCTCTCGCTCATATACGGTTCAAGCTTTTTAAGAGCCTCGGTGCTCGGCAACGCATAGCAAATATAGCTTTTATCCGTATTTACGAGCGGAATGAAATTTCTGTCGTAAATTCCGCCTCTTGAAACATTGACGGTTTCGGATTTTGTGCCCACCGTTTCCGAAACTTCCGTATTTTGAATAAGGATATACGAAAGGTTAACCGTCAGCATACCGAATATAACCATAAGCGCAAAAAACAGTATTGCCACTCTTTTGTGCATAAAAAATCACCCGTATCTATTATTGACACGGGTGATATATTTTAAATACAAATTATGCTTTTTTCTTAAACTTGTCAAGAAGGTCAAAATCGTTTACCTTTTTGATAAGGGGATTTTCCGACTGATTTGCAAATTTAAGAATTGCTCTTGCAACAAGATAACCGAGAACACCTGCAACAACGCCGATAACAAATCCGCCGATAACGTCTGTGGGGTAATGTACGCAAAGGTAAATTCTTGAAAGTCCTGTTCCCACTGCCATTACAAGGAATATCCAACTGAACTTTTTGTTTAAGGTTGAGAAAAGCGCAACTGCGGTTTCAAAAGCAAGGGTTGTGTGACCCGACGGGAAAGATTTATCGCTTTCCACATGGGAGCCTGCCTGAGTGTACCAGCCCATATAATCTGCGCTGTCTTTATAATATATGTACGGGCGGGGTCTGCCGAAAAGGGGCTTGAAAATTCCGTTTGTCATAATAGTTCCGAAAACAATTGCCAATAAAAGAGTGCCGCCTGTTTTGCGAAGGCGCTTCGTTGAAAGGCAAAAGATAGCGAAAAGAGCAAGGGGAATAACGAACGCACCCTCGCCGAAGAAGGTGAAAAACTCTGCCACATAATTCATTACCGTGCTGTGAAGAGAGCTGAAAATTTCATAAATTTTCCAATCAAAACCGTCAAATACCGAAAAATCAAAATTCATAATGATTTCTCCTTTCTTATTGATTACTTGTATTTTACTATATATATTTATATTTTTCAAGGGGAAATAATTCGTTGATTTAGAAATTAAAACAATTCAATAGTATTGCAAACTTTG
>JAFLUN010000035.1:0-11552 GCA_022508785.1 Oscillospiraceae bacterium | reverse complement strand
TCTAATCTCTAACATCTACTATATTTCATCTTGCCAACCCTATTTTTACTGTAAACAAACCTCGTTTTCACATTTACCCTCTTTAAAAAATGTTACGATATTGTTTACGGTAGTGTTTGCTATCGCCTCAAGCGCCTCTTCAGTTAAAAATGCCTGATGTGACGTTAAAATTACATTCGGCATGGAAATAAGCAGGGCCAGAGTATCGTCTTCAAGTATATGCCCCGAAACATCCCTGAAGAAAAGGTCGGATTCCTCTTCGTAAACATCAAGGCAAGCGGCGCCTATCTTTCGGGTTTTAATTCCTTCAAGAAGCGCCTCGGCATCAATTATTGCACCCCTTGATGTGTTGATTATCACAACGCCTTTTTTCAATTTTTCGATAATACTTTCGTTTATCATATGGTGCGTTTCTTCCGTCAGCGGACAGTGAAAAGAAATAACATCGCTTTTCTCCCAAATTTCATCAAGAGAAACATAATTCAGCCCCTCGTCTGTTACGGGAAATTTATCATAGCACAAAACGTTCATACCAAAGCCCTTACAAATGTCAATAAAGCACTTACCAATTTTACCCGTACCCACAACTCCAACCGTTTTGCCGTGCAGGTCAAAGCCCGTAAGTCCGTTAAGGGAAAAATTAAAATCCTTCGTGCGGATATACGCCTTGTGTATTCGCCTAATGGAAGTCATAAGCATGGCTATTGCGTGCTCGGCAACGGAATAAGGCGAATATGCAGGCACACGCACCACGGTAATTTTCCCCTTGCAAGCGTCTAAATCAACATTATTATAGCCTGCGCACCGCAAGGCAATCAGCTTAATGCCGAAATCCGTTAATTTTTCAACTGTTTCTTTATCCAAGGTATCGTTCACAAATGCACAAACACATTCAGCTCCTTTTGCAAGCCCCGCTGTGTCGGAATTTAATTTTGTTTCGTAAAATTTTACGGTTAATTCTTTATCCTGCAAAGCCTTTTCAAAGGATGAAACATCATAAGGCTTACTGTCGAAAAATGCTACTTTCATTCCACTATCTCCTCATTTTTAATAGTATTTTGTCCTAAATCGCCTAAGATTATAGATTTTAATTAAAAAATATGTTAAAATAAGGGTGCGAGGCGGTGAAAATGTGTTCTCTTATTTGTTAGACGTTGAATCTTCTTGGAAAAAAATAAAAAATTCACCCTATCCTATTGCCGTTTACGGAACAGGTAACGGCGCGGATAAGGTGTTTTCTGAATTTGAGCGTCTTGGAATTACGCCTGATTATGTTGTCGCCAGCGATAGCTTTGCAAGAGACCGCACTTTTCACGGCTACAAGGTTTTGCCTTTGAGCGAACTCCAAAGGAAAGTGCCTGATTTCACCGTTGCTCTTTGCTTTGCAAGCGGACGGGAAGATGTGATTGATACTATAAAAAATCTTTCAAAAGGTCATACCGTTCTTATGCCTTCCGTTCCCGTTTACGGCGATGAAATTTTCAATAAAGACTATTTAAAAAGCCATTTGAATGAAATAAACTCAGCTTATGATAATCTTGCGGACGGGAAATCCAAAGAGGTTTTTAAAAGCATAATTGAATTTCAAATTACGGGAAATCTCAATTTACTGTTTGACTGTGAAACAGAAAAAGAAGAGGCGCTTACCCTTTTAGGGCTTACCGAAAATGAAACTTACCTTGACCTTGGCGCATACCGCGGCGACACGGTTGACGAGCTTGTGAATTTCACGGGCGGATATGCGAAAATCACGGCGGTGGAGCCTGACGGGCGCTCATTTAAAAAGCTTTGCAGACACTCTGAAAATATGCAAAATATTTCTTTAATAAATGCGGTAGTATCAGACAAATGCGGCACATATTTTTTCAGCGGTAACAAAGGCAGAGGAGGAAGCATTAAGACTTGCGGCACCGAAATCCCGTCAATTACCGTTGACAGTCTTCAAACTGATTTTACATATATTAAAGCCGATACGGAAGGCGCCGAATTGCAAATGCTGAACGGCGCAAAAGCTACTTTGCAAAGCAAGCCGAAGCTTAATATTGCGGCTTATCACAGAAGCGAAGATATATTCTCGCTCGTTAACAAAATCCGTGAAATAAACCCTGAATATGGAATTTACTTGCGCCACCACAGGCACATTTCATTTTGGGACACTAATCTTTACTGCAAATAACAACTGTTACCGAAGCCTTTAATTAAGATCACCCTATAATAAAATTATAATTGTAAATAACGGAGACACAAAAATGGCAGTTAAACTTATTATGACCGATTTAGACGGAACACTTTTTAAAGACGACCACGTAAGCATTTCAGAAAGAAATATAGCCGCATTAAAAAGGGCAAAGGAAAAAGGCATTAAAATCTGCATTTCAACGGGGCGGACAAAATCACTGACTTTTGATGCCACCGCCGCAATCCCCTTTGCTGATTACATAATCACCTCAAACGGTGCGGTAACCTATGACGCGCAAACAGACGAAATTATTACGTCACAGCTTTTAGATGCGGAAAAATCAAAGAAAGTGTTTTCTATAATAAACGACCATTCCCTCACTCACGAAATTTATTTTCAAGGGGAATGTTTTTTGGACGGGTATTCCGCAAAGCTTTACAATTACGGAAACATTTCAGCACATTATCTGAAAGTGCTTAAGGATAAAGCAAATGTAGTCCCCAACTTATCCGAGCATATCGGAAAAAACGGTGTTGAGAAAATCAATATTATGCACGTTACGGGTGACGAGCTCCAATGCGTTAAAAATGAAATTCAAAATATCGGCGGAATTTTCGTGACTTCTTCAATCCCTGAAAACCTTGAAATGAACAATTACAATGCAAATAAGGGCTATGCTCTTAAAAAGCTTTGCGAAATTATGGGTATTGGCGAAAACGAGGTTATGGCATTCGGCGACAGCGGCAACGACTGCGAAATGCTGAAGATCGCAGGCTACTCTTATGCCTTGGCAAACGCTTGGGAAGAGGCAAAAAGTGCCGCACAAGTTGTCACTTTATCAAACGAAGACGACGGTGTAGCGGTGGAAATAGAAAAATATCTTGAGCGGGAAACGGAATAAATTATGAATATAAATATAAAAGACTTTGACGGAATAATTTTTGACCTTGACGGTACGTTCATCGATTCAATGGATGTCTGGCACGAGGTTGACGTGGAGTTTTTCAAAAAACGGGGTATTCCCCTGCCGCCCGATTACAAAGAAAAAATTAAAACCATGCATTTTAAATCGGCGGCTAAATACACGAAAGAAGAATACAACCTGCCTGACACGGAAGAGGATATAATTGAGGAATGGCACAGTCTTTGCATGGAGCAATACAAAACTTCAGTAATGCTTAAAGACGGTGCCGCTGAATTTATTGAATTTTGTAAAAATAACGGTCTTAAAACGGCATACGCCACCGCCTCCGATGACGATTTATGCACAGCCGTTTTGCAAAATAACGGTGTTTTGCATTTATTTAACGCGAAAACCTATGTACACGAGGCAGGCAAAGACAAAACTCACCCTGATGTTTATTTATTAGCGGCAGAAAAAATCGGTGTGCAACCTTCAAAATGTATTGTCGTTGAAGATATACTTATCGGTCTAAAAAGCGCAAAGCAAGCAGGCTTTACCGTTATTGCAATGTATGACAAATCTTCAAAAAGCGATTGGGAAGAAATGTGCAAAATTGCCGACAAAAACATTCACTCATTTAAGGAACTTATTTGAACGTCTTTACAAACGCATAAAAAAAGCGTATTATATATCTGTAAAAATTTGTAAATCAATAAAAAGGAAGTATTAGATATGGAAAAAACTGTTTTAATTGAAACCTCTGCAAGACACGTTCACGTAACGAAAGAAGCACTTGCAATACTTTTCGGCGAAGGTCATGAGCTTACAAAGAAAAAAGACCTTTCACAGCCCGGTCAGTACGCCTGTGAAGAAAGAATAGCAGTTATCGGCCCTAAGGGTCAGTTCCCTGCAGTTTCTATTCTCGGTCCTGTAAGGCCTGCAACTCAGGTTGAAATTTCCGCTTCTGACGCACGCTCAATCGGCGTTCCGGCAGTTGTTCGTGAATCGGGCGACATTGCAGGCACACCCGGCTGCAAGCTTGTAGGTCCTGCAGGCGAAATTGAAATTTCCGAGGGCGTTATTGTTGCGAAAAGGCATATTCATATGACCCCAGAAGATGCTGAAAATTACGGACTTGCCGATAAGCAAATCGTAAACGTTAAAGTTCCTTCAAACGGCAGAGAGCTTATTTTCGGTGACGTTGTTGTAAGAGTAAATGCGAACTTTAAGCTTGCAATGCACATTGACACGGACGAGTCAAACGCCGCTCTTCCCAACGGAGAGCTCGGAATTATCCTTTAATAAAGCAAAGAACGAGATTATTATACTTTAATCTCGTTCTCTTTATTTTAACCGAAAATAAATACTATCGGTTTTTCACTTATGGGCTCCGTCTGTTTTTGTTTTGGTTTCGTGCTGAAGAATACATATTTTGCGCATTTTCGATATGGTAAAACATATATAATTGGGAAAAGCAGAGCACAAGATATATCCCAACCTAAAAAGGATAAGCGGAAAAGGGAATACCGTATTTGATTTTCTTCCATAAGCTCTGTGCTTCTCGCCAAAACCTTTACGGGATTTGTTTCGCCTGTGGTAAACTGTATAAAACTGCATTTTGAATACCGCCCGAACAAAACGAAAAAGCACCCTGCCCCTACTATTGCCGTTATGGCGGCGGCAATGTAAAGAGTTGTGATTATTTCACCCGCATAGTTATTTGTTTTTGCGGAGTATGCACAAAACAACAGCGCAACGCCGGGCAAAAAGAAAACCGCTGACCATGAAAAGAAAAGCAAGGTTTTCAAAATATTTACGGCGAATGAGCAGAAAAGGTCAACTGCCCTTACGGGTGCAAATGAATCTGTTGCTTTTCTGTAAAAATAATTTTCGCTGATAAACACCACGGAATTTATCATAAACAATGAAAGCACGGCAGAACACACAGCGATTAAAATTTTAAAAAGTAAAGAAATTTCAGCATTGTTTTTCAGAAAACTCAGTAAATAATAATTAAGGTACAAAAGTGTTGCCGTCATGGGTAGCGGCAAAATACTTACCAAAAACGCTTTTCTGTTTTTCCCTATAAGCATTTTTTGAGCTTTGAGTTTTATATGAATCATACTGTTATCACCTCATATATATTGTTGCCTTAAAATAAACTTTCAATACAATTTTTTAACGGAGGAATTTTTATGTGCGGAATAGTCGGTTATATCGGCGAAAAACAAGCAGCCCCCATTCTTGTTGAAGGACTCAAGAAACTTGAGTACAGAGGTTATGACTCAGCAGGTATTGCAATTTCAGGTGAAAAAGTCACCGTTGTTAAAGAAAAAGGCAGAATTGACAATCTTCAAGCGGAAATTGACAAGGTTTACCCCGTGGGCACAATAGGTATCGGTCACACCCGTTGGGCAACCCACGGAATCCCTGACCACATTAACGCTCATCCGCACACATCCATGAACGGTATTGTAACGCTGGTGCACAACGGAATTATTGAAAACTATATTGAAATAAAAAACGAACTAAAAGAAAAAGGCTACGTTTTCAAATCCGAAACTGACACGGAAGTAATCGCTCAGCTTTTTGACAATCTCTTCAACGGTAATCCTATTGAAACCATGATAAAGGTTGCCGCCCGTGTGGAAGGCTCTTACGCTGTTGCAATGATAGTTAAAGGATTTAGTGACAGAGTTTTCACTATGAAAAAAGACAATCCCATGATTATCGGCAAGGGTAACGGCGAAAATTTCATTGCGTCCGATATTCCTGCGATTTTACCCTACACAAAGGATTGTTACATTGTAAAAGACAACGACTTTGTTGAGCTGACAAAGGACGGAATTACTGTTTACGGGCTTGACGGCAAAGAGAAGGAAATTGAGATCAACAGTATCACTATGAGTGTTGATGCCGCTCAAAAAAACGGCTACGACTACTTTATGGAAAAGGAAATTTACGAACAGCCCAAAGCGTTCCGTGATACTGTGTCCCCCCTTATCAAAGACGGAAAAATTGTTCTTCCCTTTGAATTTCCAAAAGGTTTTACCAAAAAGCTTAACAGAATCCATATTGTTGCCTGCGGAAGCGCTTACCACGTGGGCATGACTGCAAAATACATTATTGAGGACATGGCAAGAATCCCCGTAATAGTGGACATTGCCAGCGAATTTAGATACAGAAATCCCATATTAAATGAAGACGATTTGTGTATATTCGTAAGTCAGTCGGGCGAAACTGCCGACACTCTGGCATCTCTTCGGGAATCAAAGGCAAGAGGCGCATTTACAATGTCCATAGTAAATGTGCTTTACAGCACGATAGCAAGAGAATCTGACGGCGTTATTTATACAAACGCCGGCGCTGAAATTGCCGTTGCCACAACGAAAGCACTTATGGCACAGCTTGGCGTGTGCTATGCTTTAGCGGCATTCCTTGCCCACGAAAAAGGTCTTATGGGGGACGATATTCTTCATCAGTTCACAGACGAAATACTTGCAATCCCTGAAAAAATCGAAAGAGCTCTTACTACTGACGATATTACAAAAGAAATTGCAGAGTGCATTAAAGACCGCCAGAGTATGTTCTTTATCGGCCGCGGTATTGACTATCCTCTTTGTCTTGAAGGCTCACTGAAGCTCAAGGAAATATCATATATTCACTCAGAAGGGTACGGCGCAGGCGAGCTTAAGCACGGCACGATTTCCCTTATTGAAAACGGCACAGCAGTTGTAGCTATCGGCACTGATGACGCTTTGCTTAATAAAATGATTTCAAATATTAAAGAGGTTCGTGCAAGGGGCGCATTTGTTATTGCCGTTGTTAAAGAGGGCACGAAGGGCATAAACGAGGTTGCAGACAAGGTAATTTATGTTCCGAGTGCTTCACGCTATCTTATGCCGTCCATAACGGTAGTACCGCTTCAGCTTTTGGCGTATCACACGACGGTATTAAAGGGATTTGACGTTGACAAACCCCGAAATCTTGCAAAATCTGTTACGGTGGAATAAGTTTTAAAAATAGACGGCAATTTTGCCGTTTATTTTTTTGCTTTGATGATTAAATCCTAAAAGATAAGTCCATAATAATTCTGTACATAAAAAAGCAAAGGAAGATTTATGTGCAATATAATAAGGTGGAAATCTGCGGAATCAATACAGCAAAGCTTAAAGTTTTAACTGAAAAAGAGAAAAACGAGCTTTTAATAAAGACAAAAAGCGGCGACACATATTCAAGGCAAAAATTGATTGAGGGCAATTTGCGCTTAGTGCTTTCAGTCGTTCAAAAATTCAGCGGAAGAGGTGAAAATCCCGACGACCTTTTTCAAGTCGGGTGCATAGGGCTTATTAAATCCATTGACAACTTTGACATTACGCAAAACGTTAAATTTTCTACCTACGCCGTGCCGATGATTATCGGTGAAATCAGAAGATATTTACGGGATTACAACCCCATAAGAGTGAGCCGTTCCCTTCGTGACACCGCTTACCATGCAATGCAGGCAAAGGAGCGCATACAAAACAATCTCGGCAGAGATGCCACAATAGATGAAATTGCAAAGGAGCTTGGAATTAACTCCACTGATGTTGTTTTAGCCCTTGAAGCTATTGTTGAGCCGCTCTCACTGTATGAGCCTGTCTATTCCGACGGCGGAGATACAATTTACGTTATGGACCAGGTGGGCGGAGCGGAAAGCGATGACGATTGGCTCAATGAAATTTCAATCAAGGAAACCATTAAGCACTTGGGCGAACGCGAAAAGCAAATACTAACCCTTCGCTTTATGCAGGGTAAAACTCAAATGGAAGTCGCCGAGGAAATAGGGATTTCGCAGGCGCAGGTCAGCCGTCTTGAAAAAGGCGCACTGAAAAAAATAAAAGAATCGTAAACAAACAGCCGTCGAGTAAAAAATCGACGGCTGTTTAATTTATTTTTATAAACTGTAACAAAAATTCAAATGAGTGCATAAAATAAATAGTGAGCAATAATTTGAATTGTTAAAAGAGATTTGCGAGAGATTTTTTGTCGTAAAAAGGCGCAAAAGCGAAGTAATACTTTGTGTATTGCAAGATTTTGCAACGCATTTACGGCGGAAAAGGTCCGCAAAGCTCCTCGGAGGTGCTTTTATGAACTGTTATATTACCGATTTGCATGAAAAAGAAGTAATAAATCTTTGCGACGGCGCAAGGCTTGGCAATGTGTGTGATGTTGAGGTAGACACCTGCTCAGGCTGTCTTGTATCAATTATAATTTACGGTAAAGGCAAATGCTTCGGACTTTTAGGTCGTGAAAGAGATATAAAAATATCCTGGAAAGAAATCAAGGTTATAGGCGACGACACCATACTTGTTGACATAAAACTGCCTGACAGAGACGGGCGAAATTCAGGCGGACTTTTCGACTCGCTATTAAAGAACGGACATAATACTTGAAAAGAACAATCAGATATGTTACAATGATTTTGTATTAAAAGTATATTAAAAGGATTTATAAGTTTGAGGTGTGGAAAAATGGATAAAATCAGAGTTAAACTTCATATCGGCGGTATTGACTATTACATCAACACCGATGAAACCCTTGAATACACCGTATCTCTCGGGGAGAAAATCGACAAGCGTATGACGGAAATTCTCCGCAGTAATTCTTTAATAACGGCTAATCAGGCGGCAGTTCTGACCGCGTTAGAGATTGCCGACGAGCTTGAAAAAGCCAATGCCGTAACAGACAATTTCCGCACACAAATAAGCGAATATCTTGACGAAGCGGCTAAGGCTAAAAATGAAAGAGATTACTACAAGCGTGAGCTTGAGCGTTACAAAACCGAGGTTAGCTTTAAAAACGACCAGATAAATCTTTTTGCAGGAAAAACAAAGCAGGAAAATGATGAATAAATGTGAAATTCTTGCTCCTGCAGGAAATTTTGAAGCTTTAAAAGCCGCCGTTCGCGCCCACGCCGATGCGGTATATTTCGGTGTCGGCAAATTTAACGCTCGCAGAAATGCGGACAACTTTTCAAGCAGTGAACTCGGCGGCACAATAAAATACTGTCATTCAAGGGGTGTTAAGGTATATGTTACTCTTAACACCCTTATAAAAGATACGGAAATCGAAGAAGCCGCCGAAACAGTCAAAAAAATTTGCGATGCAGGCGCTGATGCACTGATTATTCAAGATTTAGGCATAGCGAGAACGGTGCGCTCAGTTTGCCCCCAAATGCATTTGCACGCAAGCACGCAAATGACAGTAGGCACAAAAGAGGGCTTAAAAGCCCTTAAAGAATTAGGCTTTTCACGGGCAGTTTTGCCGAGAGAATTGTCGCTCAATGAAATAAAAGACCTTTGTGAAAACTCTCCCATTCCCCTTGAAATGTTTATTCACGGCGCACTTTGTATGTGCGTTTCCGGGCAATGCCTTATGAGCTCAGTGCTGGGCTCACGAAGCGGAAACCGTGGGCTTTGCGCCCAGCCGTGCCGTCTACCCTTCAAGGTGCAAAACGGAACAGGGCACGATTTAAGCCTTAAGGATTTATCGCTCATTGAGCATATAAAAGAACTTGCAGATTTGGGCGTTTACTCCTTTAAAATCGAGGGAAGAATGAAACGCCCCGAATATGTAAGCGCCGCAGTAACTGCGTGCCAGGCGGCGCTTGACAGCAAATACAATTCCGAAATGCAGGCAGATTTACAAAATCTTTTTTCACGCTCAGGGTTTACACAAGGGTATTATAAAAACGAATTAGGCAAATCTATGTTTGGCTACCGTGAAAAAGAAAATGTTCAGTCCGCTACAAAGGAGCTTTTGGACAAATATGCCCGTATTTATGAAAAAGAATTGCCGAGATATAAAGTAGATTTTGACTTTCAAGGAAAAATCAACGAAAAAGCAGAGCTAACGGCTACTTTTAACGGAAATAAGGTTACAGTTTACAGCGAAAATGTTTGCGAACAGCCTATAAACCGCCCTATAAGCGCAGAAAGAATAACTGACGCTCTTAAAAAATGTGGCGGTACTCAGTTTGAAGCCGACAAAATAACTGTTGATGAAAATATTGACTACACTCTCCCCGTTTCGCAGATAAACCTTATGCGCAGAGAGGCTTTGGAGCTTTTGTCTGATAAAATCAGCGAAATTTTGCCGAGAAAAACTTTTTCCGTACCCTTACACACGGAAATCCCTGCAAAAAATTCAAACGAAATATATTGCAGATTTGACAGTGCCGACAGTATTCCCGAAGGTTTTGATGCAGATTTAATTTTTGTGCCTTTAACCACGCCTGATGAAACCGTATCTAAAAACGGATATGGGGTTGAATTGCCCCACGGAATGTTCGGCAACGAAGAAAAGGTGGAAAAGCTACTTTCAAAATCATCTGCCGAATTTGCCCTTTGCCATACACTTGACGGGGCGGCGCTTGCAAAAAAATACGGCAAAAAAATTGTTGCGTCAAGCTCTTTCAATATTCTCAATTCCCTTTCGGCAGACGAAGCAAAATCCTTTGGCGTTTCACAGATGGTTTTATCCTGCGAGTGTGGTTTAGAGCTTGCAAATAAGCTTTCCGCACCGATTAAAAAGGGCATTTTTGCTTACGGGCGGATTCCCCTTATGCTTACACGCAACTGCCCCGTAAAAAACGGCAAGACCTGCGAAGAATGTAAGAGACAAAGCAGTATTACGGACAGAAAAGGCATATCTTTCCCCGTAAGATGCTCTATGGGGTACTCTGAAATTCTCAATTCCCGTCCGATTTATATGGCGGACAGGCTAAATGAAATTAAAAATAACGATTTTCTGTTTTTTAATTTTACAGTCGAAACAAAAGACGAAATAAACGAAATTATGAACGCATATTACAGCGAAAAAAAGCCTGACGGTGACTTTACAAGAGGACTTTTATACAGAGGTGTTGAATAATGGAGCTTAAAATCAAAAAAGTAAGGGAAAACGCAAAAATTCCCACAAGAGGTACTGCAGGTGCGGCAGGCTTTGACCTTTATGCCTGCATTGACGAGCCTTTAACGTTACACAAGGGTGACACTGCTCTTATTCCGACAGGTATTGCCATAGCAGTTCCCGAGGCTCACGCGGCATTTATTCATTCGAGATCGGGACTGAGCATAAAAAAAGGAATTTGCCTTTTAAACTCCGTAGGCGTTGTGGACAGCGACTATAGAGGCGAGGTGTGCGTGGGCATTATTAAAGCCACAGACGAGCCGTACACAATTGAGCCCTTTGAAAGAATTGCCCAAATGGTAATTAAGGCGGTTTGTATTCCTGAGATTACCGAAACAGATGAGCTCGACGAAACCGACAGAGGCGAAGGCGGATTTGGCTCGACGGGAACGAAGTAGTATTGATTTTTCTGCTAAAAGCAAAGAGGACTGCATTTTTGCAGTCCTCTTTGCTTGTTAAAAAACTATTTTTTGATAATAAAACAAATAAAGTTTTCGTCAACCTTTTTCAAAAGGT
>JAFLUN010000034.1 GCA_022508785.1 Oscillospiraceae bacterium | reverse complement strand
TAAACTCAGGAGTGATGAATTATGAAAAAGAATGAAATCAAAAATATTACACTTTCGGCTATGTTTTTAGGCTTAGCCTTTGTTTTGCCGATGCTTACAGGGCAAATTCAGGTAATAGGTAAAATGCTTTTGCCTATGCACCTTCCCGTTCTTCTTTGCGGGCTTATTTGCGGCTGGCAGTACGGCGCACTTATAGGCTTTATCGCCCCAATACTTCGTTCCCTCGTTTTCGGTATGCCGCCTATGTACCCCACGGCAATTGCCATGGCGTTTGAGCTTGCCGCATACGGTTTTGTTGTGGGATTTCTGTTCTCACACGCAAAATGGCAGTGCATTAAATCCCTTTACCGCTGCCTTATTATCGCCATGCTTGCAGGGCGTGCGGTTTCGGGTCTTGCAAATATTATCCTTTTAGGCATAAAGGGCAGTTCTTATACCTTATCGGCATTTATTGCGGGTCATTTTACAACTGCAATCCCGGGAATTATCGTTCAGTTAACGCTCATTCCCGCTGTTATGCTCATTCTCAACCGCACTCATTTAGTGCCCTTCAAAAAAAGACAGCATGAAAAAGTCTGAGTTAATTTCAAAACTTTCTGAATGGGACAGGGCAGGAGAGCACAAAATAATAGCAATAGACGGCAGAAGTGCTTCGGGTAAAAGCACTCTTACACAGTTTTTGGCGGAAAACATTTCCTGCGACATTGTTCACACAGACGATTTCTTTCTTCCCTTTGAAAAGCGAACTGATGAAAGGCTCTCTTTACCCGGCGGAAACATTGACCATGAAAGACTGCTTTCGGAAATACTTGTTCCTCTCAAAAACGGGGAAAGCTATACTTATTCAAAATTTTCCTGTAAAAACGGAACATTTACTGAAGGTGAAAATGTTAATCCCAAAAACATAACGATAGTTGAGGGTTCCTATTCCTGCCACCCCGAATTGTTTAATTTTTACGATTTGCACATTTTTTTGAATATAGATAAAGAACTGCAAAAACAGCGCATTTTACAAAGAAATAAAGACAAAGCCGAAATGTTTTTTGAAAGGTGGATACCCCTTGAAGAAAAATATTTCAGCCAATTGAGTATTAAAGACAAGTGCGAAATTGTACTGTCACAGGAGGATATTTAAAGTGGGAAAAGCAAAGGTTTATTTTTCAAAAGAAATCACTCCAAGCAAGGTAATTGAGCTTTATAACGCTTTGGGAGTGAGCCTCAGCGGAAAGGTTGCTGTTAAGCTCCACTCAGGCGAAAAGGGAAATCAGAATTTTTTAAAGCCTGAATTTTGGAAACCGATGATTGAAACTGTAAACGGTACGGTCGTTGAATGTAATACTGCTTATGACGGCGAAAGAAATTATACCGAAAAGCACAAAAAGCTTATTTCCGAGCATGAGTGGGACAAATATTTCGCAGTTGACCTTTTAGATGCCGAGGGTCCAGATTTAGAGCTTAGCATACCCAACGGCAAGGTAATTATCAAAAACCTTGTAGGCAAAAATATTGTAAATTACGATTCAATGCTCGTTTTGTCCCACTTTAAAGGTCACCCAATGGGCGGTTACGGCGGTGCAATCAAACAGCTTTCAATCGGTTGCGCTTCAAGCAGAGGAAAGTCTCTTATTCACTCCGCAGGGGTTACCGATGATCAATCAATTGTTTGGGATAATGTGGCAGAGCAGGATTTGTTCCTTGAATCAATGGCAGATGCGGCGCAGTCCGTAGTGAATTTCTTTGACGGCAACATAGCTTATATCAACGTTATGAAAAATCTTTCCGTTGACTGTGACTGTTGCGCAGTTGCCGAAGACCCTTGCATGAAGGATATCGGCATTTTAGCGTCCTTAGACCCCGTGGCAATTGATAAGGCTTGCATAGATTTAATTTATGCGGCGAAAGATGACCCGGGTCAAAAGCATTTCCTTGAGCGGCTTGAATCCCGCCACGGAGCGCATACCGTTGAAGCCGCCGAATCCTTAGGCTTCGGCACAACAGATTACGAGCTTATTGAATTATAATTTAAAACATAACAGTAAAATATTTTTGGACTTGCAAAATATAATCACCTTTGTCATATCCTTGACAGAGGTGATTTTTTTGTTTATTCAGTTACTCCAGACAATTTCGCAAAATTTACTTTATTTTATGCTGCATTTGACTTCGGGAAATTCTTTTCCGAAGCCGCTGTCTCATGCCGAGGAAACAGAGGCTTTAAAGGCGTTTCACGAGCAGGGGGATATGAAAGCACGGGAAAAGCTGATAAACCACAATATGCGGCTTGTCGCTCATATCGTTAAAAAGTATTATGCAAATTATTCGGACCAGGACGACATTATTTCCATAGGCACAATTGGGCTTATAAAGGGCATTGACAGCTTTGATTACACTAAAGCTACCCGTCTTGCCACCTACGCTTCACGCTGTATTGAAAATGAAATACTAATGCATTTCAGGGCGAAAAAGAAGACGGAAAAAGACGTTTCAATGAACGAGCCTATTGATATGGATTCAGAGGGTAATCCCTTAACCTTTACTGATATTATTTACAGCGAAAGCACGGTTTTTGACGAGGTGGATTTAAAAATGCGCTCCGAAAAGCTGTATCAGTACCTAAAAAAGCTTTCAGACCCAAGGGAACGTCAAATACTCGTGATGCGTTACGGGCTTTACGACACAACGCCTCTTCCTCAGCGTGAGGTTGCAAAGAAGCTGGGCATTTCACGCTCCTATGTTTCACGGATTGAAAAAAGAGCGTTGTCCGAGCTTAGAAAAATGTTTGACGGAGATTAAACGGATAATTAACTGTTGAAATAGATTTTAAAATTTGGTACAATGTTTAAAATTTGTTTTTGAGGTGCAAAATGAGACCTGTCGGCAAAAAAATGATTGATTTAATGGGTGTTTGGGGCCCTTACTCTAAAAAATACAGCGGAATTTCAAGAATTACGGACCACAGCTTTGAAAAGGGCGTAAGGTTTGACTGCGTTGTAAGCCCTGCAATAGAAAATGCAGATTCACGCGTACCCAATGTTACGGTTCCCGTAGGCGTTCACCCGTGGGAAGCGAAATCTGATTACAGCTTTTATTCATACCGCTATGACCTTGAGTGGAAAGACCGTGTGTACGCAGACGTTTCATTTACGAAACTCACTGACGAAAGTGTTCTTATCAGAACAAAATTCTTTAATAATACGGAAATAAAGCAAATCTGCCTTTTAAATCTGTTTTCGGCTATCGAGTATCCGAATGTGACGGTAACAACTCCCGTTTTACCCTCAAACTGCGTTTATATTGACGCTCTTGATTATAAAGAATATGAATATGCAAACGTGCGCCCGTGGGACAGACAGACCATAGACGCTATGAAAAAAGGCGAGTTTTTTGATGACAGATTTTGCGGTCACAGAGGACTTGGAGACAGAGACGACAACCGTTACGCCTTGCAGAAATACCCCAAATTTGCCGCAGAAAAAGGGGACAGCGTTTCATATTCTGTAGATATAGAAGAGGAGCTTTCAAATCCTGCTCTTTATGTGAGATACAGAACGACTGACTGCAAAAACGCTGAATTTACGCTTAACGGAAAGAGTGTTGTTTTTCGTGACAGCGACGATATGAATATTGTTAAATTCCCAGTAGATGTTACAATCGGCAAGAATGAATTTGAGTTTGTGTCAGAAGGCACAGGCGGAATAGAGCTTGACTTTTTGGCGGTTTGCGAAGAAAATGCAGAAATTAAAATAAATTCCGAAAAGCACCCGTTTGTGCCCGAGATTAAAACCTTTGATGCAGAATGCGGCAAAAGGGTATCATACGAATATGACGGAATAGACGGTAAGTTTTATCTTCGCACGTTTAATTCTTCAACCCGTTTCAGAGATTTCCCCACAGGTTGCCTGGAGGACAGTCCGACTGCCCGAATTTCTCAGCCGGACGAAAGCTTTCATAATATGCTTGAAACATTTTCGGGCTCATTCTCCGAAAAGCATTCAGACGAAGGCTTTTACCACAATACAGTGGTTCACACCGTTTACATTGACCCGGGAAAAACTCATACTGAATATGCCGTTTTGTCCTTCGGCGAAACCGAATACAAAACAACCGAAGAATATGAGAAGATTTATGAAAATGCAGTAAATTCTCTTGAAAATCATACGCTGAATAAGTCTGGTCAAAAATATGAATTTTCAAACCAAATTCTTCGTGCAACGGTGCTTCAAAATACGGTTTATCCGCTTTACAGGCACGGGGAGTATGTAATTCATCACACGCCCGGCAAGCGTTGGGATTCGTTTTACACTTGGGATTCAGGGTTTATAGGGCTTGGTATGCTGGAATATGCGCCCAAAATGGCAGATTATATTCTTGATACATATTTGAGCTCTGACGACAACCCCGATTATGCGTTTTTGCTTCACGGCAGTCCCGTTCCCACCCATATTTATCAGTATTTTGAAATGCTTTGCAGAAATAACGATAAAGAAGGTCTTTTGAAATATTACTCGAGAGTTAAAATGTTTTACGATTTTCTTGCAGGCAAGATAAACGGCTCTCTGACAGACAAATTTAATACAGACCTTACAACAACCTTTGATTATTTCTATAATTGCAGCGGTATGGACGATTTGCCCCCACAAAAGCAAATGTATAAGGATAAGCTCCAAAAATATACTGCGCCCGTAATATCCACCTCGCAAGTAATAAGATGCGCAAAGCTGCTTTATATTGTTGCAGACCTTTTGAGGCTGGAAGAAGACAAAAATGTGTATTCAGCGGATATTGAAAAGAGGGTGGGGGCTCTTCAAACATATTCCTGGGACGAAGAGGCAGGCTATTTCTCGTACGTAATTCACGACAGTAACGGGGATTTCAAATGCCGATATAAAACCGAAAACGGCGAAAACCTCAACAAGACAATGGACGGCGTTTACCCGATAATTGCAGGCGCAGTTACAAAGGACCAGCAGGAGAAAATTCTTTCACATCTTAAAAGTGAAAAAGAAATGTTTACACCCGTTGGCATCAGCGCAGTTGACAGAACGGCTTCCTATTATGTAACAAACGGGTATTGGAACGGTAATGTGTGGATGTCGCACCAATGGTTTATATGGAAAACCATGCTTGATTTAGGCGAAACCGATTTTGCATATAAAATCGCCAGAACCGCAATAGATATTTGGAAACGGGAGGTTGAATATTCTTATTACACCTTTGAAATGGTAAATATTGAAACCGGACGGGGCGGTTGGTTCCACAATTTCGGCGGACTTTCAACACCTATTAGCATTTGGACTAATGCTTATTATAAGCCCGGCACGCTTTCCGCGGGGCTTGACACACTTGTAAATTACAGCAATTTTAATGGTGATAATACTCACTTTGAATGTAAGCTTACTCATTACGGAGACAGAGAAAAATTCTCGGTTTTGGCAGTTATGAACGGTGAAAAAACAGATTATTCAGTTACCGTTAACGGAAATGAAGTTCAGTTTAATCTGCGTGACGAAAGTACCGTAGAAATAACCCTTGACGGTAAATTAAAAGAATATGAAATTGTTATAAAATAACTGTATTTTATCCCGTAAAATCTTCAATGATTCTTTGAAGCTCCTCAGGAGTTTCCACGGTAATTCCAAGCTCTAAAAGCTCTCTGTCACTTTTCGGGAGAGCGGAAACGGATGTGTCGAACACTTTAACGGGTATTTCGCTGTCATCTGAAAAAATGGCAATTTGTCCGTCAAATTCACGAACAGTATATGTGTTTTTGGCAGTTGACGATTCATTTTGAAAAGCATTATTCGTTTTAGGCAGAAAAAGGCAAAGCAGAAGAACGGCAGAAAGTCCTAAGCATAAGAATATAATTTTTTTCATAATGTCACCTCGTTGTTTTTATTATTACAATTCGGTTACAAAATATTAAAATTTTAAAATTTTTTTAAAACTACTAAACTTTTTCAAAAAAATATGTTACAATATTTCTATATATAAACTTAAAATGGTTATTTTAGGTTTGTTTCGGAGGAAGTTTATGAGGAAAAAGACTTCAAAAGTTAAAAGAAAACCGCTAAAGGACCGAAAAGTTCTTTTGGCGTTTTTGGCTGTTTGCTTTACGTTTGTAATGATAGGCGTAATTTGCTGTTCATATGTTTTGCACAATGTAATAAAAACAGTTAACGGCGAACGGATTATGGACCTTGAATTTTATAAAGAAAATCAGGACCAAACAACGATTATTTACGCTAATGACGAAAGCAATAATCTCGTTGAGCTTGCCCGTCTTCACGGAACGGAAAACAGAGTTTGGGTTGCAAAAGAGGATATGTCCGAATGGATGGGAAAAGCCTTTATAGCTCTTGAGGATAAGCGTTTTGAGAAGCACGGCGGTGTTGACTGGGTAAGAACAGTAGGCGGCGTTGCGGCATCAAAGTTTAAGCAGGGCGGCTCTACAATTACCCAACAGCTTATAAAAAACCTTACGGGTGAAAACGGCAGAACAATTAACCGTAAATACAATGAAATTCTTTCAGCGTTAAATCTCGAAAAATATTACGATAAGCCAACAATTTTAGAGGCTTATCTTAACACCATTTATTTGGGCGAGGGTTGTTACGGCGTTAAAACCGCGGCAGAAAAGTATTTCGGAAAGGACGTCAAAGACTTAAACCTTGCAGAGTGCGCATGTCTTGCGTCTATCACGCAATCTCCCGGAGTCTATGACCCGCTTTATCACCCTGTAACCTACAAAGGTGAAAAGCAGACAATGAGCCTTAAAGAGCGTCAGGAAATGTGCCTTAGAATGATGCTCGAGCAGGGCATGATCACAGAAGAACAATATAACGAGGCAGTAAATTACAAGCTGATTTTCACAAACAGTGAGGATTATGTTCCGTCTAATGAAACGATTGATAAAGAGCTTACAAGTGAAAATGAAATTTGGAGCTATTATGTTGACTATGTAATTTCCTCCGTAATTAAAGATTTAAAGGCTTCCGGTTATTCAAATTACGAAGCTACGAGAATGGTTTATTCAGGCGGTCTTAGAATACATTCGGCAATTGATTTGAAAATACAGGATATTGTCGAAGACGTTTACGTTAACCGTAAAAATTTCCCGTCAGAATATTTAAAAGACGGTGATGATCCCGCCCAGTCTGCAATTACTATTATGGATTACAGCGGCAGAGTAGTTGCGATTTGCGGCGGTGCCGGTGAAAAGATGGAAAACCGTTCAAACAACCGCGCGGTTTCCGCAGTAAGGCAGCCCGGTTCTTCAATTAAGCCGTTAACGGTTTATGCGCCTGCTATTGAAGAAAACTTTATTACATGGTCCTCAAAAATCAAAAACTACGGAATTATCTGGAACGGAGAACGTTGGCCTACAAACTACGGCGGAAATACCGGCTCACCTGATTCTTACGTTACCGTACAGTATGCGCTGTCTATCTCATATAATACCGTTCCTGCGCAGATACTTATGATGATGGGCTTTGAAAAGAGCTACGGTTATGTAACCGATACGTTCCACATTTCAACCTTCAGTAACGACGACCGTTATTCTCCGTCACCGCTTGCAACAGGCGGTACAAACGGCGGCGCCACAACGCTTGAAATGGCGGCAGCATTCGCTTCCTTCGGCAACGGCGGTCAATATTATAAACCCTATTGCTATTATGAGGTAACAGACAGCTCAGGTGATAATATTATTCTTAAATCAAATGAAGAGCCTGAACAGATAATTTCTCCCGAAACAGCTTATATTATGAACCAACTGCTCAGAACCGTATTTACGGGTTCCGCAGGTACTGCAAGGGGTTACGGTGTAAACGGATTTACAACATTCGGCAAAACGGGTACAACGACCAAAAACTGCGACCGCTGGTGTGTAGGCGGAACGCCATACTACATTGCGGCAGTTTGGTACGGATACGATTACAATAAGCAGATTACGGCGAGCGGAAGCCCTGCAGGCCGAATATTTAAAACAGTTATGGACAGGGTTCACGAAGGACTTGCCGCAAAATCCTTTGACCAGTTTTCCGATAAGGTTGTACAAAGAACTTATTGTCAGGTAACGGGGCTTTTGGCAAGCAGCTCTTGCTATTCCACCGCTTCCGGCTGGTACAAAATGTCAAATCTTCCTGCCAC
Organism: Oscillospiraceae bacterium; assembly: GCA_022508785.1. Lineage (GTDB taxonomy): Bacteria > Bacillota > Clostridia > Oscillospirales > Acutalibacteraceae > Fimenecus. The sequence goes on along the minus strand of JAFLUN010000034.1, from coordinate 10,415 downwards.
ATGCGCAGGCTGTAAGGGCGGACCTCCCGCAGAGGAAAAAGATGATGAGAAGAAACCCGAAGAGTCTACAACATCATCTTCAAAGCCTGATGAATCAACAACCGCAGCGCCTAAGCCCACTGAGGCAGCAACAAGCGCGCCGCCCACATCTGCGGCAGAGTCGCCGTCTGCAGAAGAATAGGCGGTTAAAATGGTAATTATTTCTGTTGATTACGGGGATGCCCGAACGGGTATTGCCGCGTGTGACAAATTTCAGATGCTCGCGTCTCCCGTTTGCGTCATTGCCGAAAAAGACCGTGAAAAGCTTATTTCTAAAATCGCGGAAATAGCGGCTGAAAGAAGGGCAGAACGCTTTTGCGTAGGGCTTCCTAAGAATATGGACGGCACTTTAGGCTTTCGGGCGGATGCTTGCCGTGAATTTGGCGAGGAGTTAGAAAAAGCGACGAGCATTCCCGTCGTTTTCAGAGATGAGCGACTGACAACCGTTTCGGCTCACGGAATACTTAATGCCAATGATGTTCGCGGCAAAAAAAGAAAAAATGTTGTTGATGCGGTTTCTGCTGTATTGATTTTGGAAGAATATCTTAAAACGCTTTGAATTTTCCTGTTCTGCTTGCTTAAACCCTACCACAAAATGACAAAAAATATACCTGATATCATTTATAATGGTATCAGGTTTTTTCTTTGGGAGGGAGGCGATATGTTTGACTGTTTACATTGATGTGCTTGTGGTTATAAATGTGCTGGTGAATTATTTTATGCTGTTGGGCGTAAAAGTGATTACAAGGGCGGAAACGAAACGAACAAGACTGATTTTAGGCGCCCTAATCGGTGGTATATCGTCACTTTCGGTATTTTTAAATGTCAGTATTGTTGTTACGCTACTAAAATTTTTGACGGCAGGCTTAATGGTGCTGATTTCATTTCCGTTTATATCAGCAAAAGTGTTTTTCAAAAAGTGCATTTGGCTTTTTATCATAAGCGCTGTTTTTTCGGGAATTTGCCTTGCAGTTTATTTGATTTTTGATACCGATTTGATGATTTATTCCAACGGTACGGTTTATTTTGATATTGACATAACCTTTTTAACTGTTTGTACGGTTGTTTCCTATGTCGTTATTACGGTTATTTTAAGGTTTACCGACAAAAAAATGCCTAAAAAACAGTATTATCCGATAACATTGGTTTCGGGAGAAGAAAGAGTTACGTTACGGGGATTTTTGGATACTGGTAACAACCTAAAAGAGCCATTTTCATTTGCGCCCGTAATAGTGACGAATAAAAAAATATACAGAAAAATGCGTTTAGCAAGCCCTAAGAATAAAGAAAGAATTATTCCTGTTTCAACTGTAAACGGAGACGGAATAATGACTGCTTTTAAGCTTGACGGCGCAGTTTTTTTAGAAAAAGAAATACATAATATTTATTTGGGGTGCGGGGATTCGCTTCCGCAGGATTGCGACGTTTTGCTTTGCCCCGATTTGATTGGAGAAATAGCGTGAAAAATCACGCTATTAAATTGTATGTCCCTCAAGATTTATTTTACAAATTTTGAGATGGACGAAATTACCATCACGCCTTGTCCGGCTACGCAAGGAGTAAACGTGATATTTCTAAGCTTTTGTAGCCGGAAAGGCTATGGTAATTGTGAACAAATTGAGAGAACTGTTTAAGAAGTTATACATAAGGCTGTTTAAAAAAGACATTTTTTATCTGGACGGCACACTTTCTCTGCCCGAACCGCTCACAAAGGAGAGGGAAGACGAGTTAATAAGCCTTATGGCAGAGGGAAACGAGCGTGCAAGAGACGAGCTTATTGTCCATAATCTACGATTAGTAGTTTATGTTGCAAAAAAATTTGAAACCTCGGGAATAAGTCTTGAAGACTTGATTTCAATAGGCACGATTGGGCTTATAAAATCCGTAAACACATTCTCTCCGCAGAAAAATACGAAGATAGCTACATACGCATCAAGGTGCATTGAAAATGAAATTCTAATGTATCTTAGAAAAATTGCTTCTCAAAAGCTGGAGGTGTCCCTTGACGAGCCGTTGAATGTGGATTGGGACGGCAATGAGCTTATGCTTTCCGATGTTTTAGGCAGTCAGGCAGATGAAATTGACAGCGAAATTGAATCAGAAGACGAAAAACGAGTTTTGAGAAACGTAATTGAAACGCTTAGTCCCCGTGAAAAAATCATTATTGATATGCGTTACGGGCTCAGCGGAGGCAAAGAATTAACACAAAGAGAGGTGGCAGATAACCTCGGAATTTCTCAAAGTTACATTTCAAGATTAGAGAAAAAAATACTCAAAAGGCTCGGCGAAAAGATAAATTCTCTTAATAGATAAATTTTGTCTACGGCATAGATAAAAAATATCTATAAAAAAGATGTAAAAGGCGACGTCAATGTGATATAATTAACCTTGTATGAAATATTCACTCAAAATAACAGAGCGAAAGAAAGAAGAAGGGATTATTTATGACTTACGATGTGGCAATTGTAGGTGCAGGCGTTGTCGGCGGACTTATTGCAAGAGAACTCAGCCGATTTAACATTTCCATAGCTTTGCTTGAAAAGTGCAACGATATGGCAATGGGCACTACAAAGGCAAACAGCGCTATAGTTCACGGCGGCTTTGACGCTCTCAACGGTACGCTGAAGGCAAAGCTTAATGTGGAAGGCACGGCTTTAATGCCAAAGGTTTGCGAAAAGCTTCACGTGCCTTTTAAGAACAACGGTTCTTTGGTTGTTGCCTTTTCGGATTCTGAAATGGAGCATGTTAAGGTGCTTTACGAAAGGGGTATTAAAAACGGCGTTCCGGGGCTCTCAATAATTGACCGTGACGAGCTTCGCAAAATTGAGCCGAATATAAGCGAAGAGGCGGTAGGCGCACTGCTTTGCGAGAGCGCAGGTATTGTTTGCCCATACGAGCTTACCATTGCGGCAGTTGAAAATGCGGTTACAAACGGCGTTGAGTTTATCCGCAACTGTGAGGTTCAAGCAATTGAGTGCGGTGACTGCTACACTCTCAAAACCACCGCAGGCGATATAACCGCAAAATTTATTATCAATGCGGCAGGAAATTATTCCGATAAGTTAGCTTCAATGGTAGGGGACAACTCCATTGACTTAGTCCCCAGAAAAGGCGAATATTATTTGCTTGATAAATCCGTTGGCAATTTGGCAGTACACACAATTTTCCAATGCCCCAATGAAATGGGTAAGGGAATACTTGTTACTCCCACGGTTGACGGAAATCTTCTTATCGGTCCCACAGCCACTAATATAGACGATAAGAGTGACACGACGACCACTCCCGAGGGGCTTCGTGATATTGTTGAAAAAGCGCTCAAATCCGTGCCTGCTGTTTCAACACGAAATGCCATAACCTCATTTGCAGGTGTTCGCGCCCATCCCGTTTGCGATGATTTCATAATCGGCTGGTGCGGAAAATCCGAGCATTTCTTAAATGTTGCAGGTGTCGAATCACCCGGACTTTCGGCGGCTCCTGCAATAGCACTTTATGTTCGTGAAATCCTTTCGGAAAAATTAAATCTTACGGAAAAAGAGACATATTCCGAAACCCGTGAGGCTCCTGTTCGCTTCCGTCATATGACAGACGAAGAGAGGGCAGAGCTCATAAAGAAAAATCCCGCTTACGGCAGAATAATTTGCCGTTGCGAAACAATAACCGAAGGCGAAATTATTGATGCAATCAAAGCTCCTGCAGGCGCCCGCGACGTTGACGGCGTTAAGCGCAGAACAAGAGCAGGAATGGGCAGATGCCAAGGCGGATTCTGCGGAAGCAAGGTTGTTGAAATTCTCTCCCGTGAATTGGGCGTTCCAATGAATGAAATTACGAAATTCGGCGGCAAGTCCAAAATAATTTATGAGAGAACAAAGTGAGGGGGTGCGGAAGATGACAAATTTTGATTTAGCAGTAGTAGGCGGCGGCCCTGCAGGTATGGCGGCGGCGCTTAAAGCACACGAAGAGGGAGTTCAAAAAATTGTTGTTCTTGAACGCGCCGAAACGCTTGGCGGTATTCTTGAACAGTGTATACACACGGGCTTCGGTCTTCATTATTTCGGTGAAGAGCTTTCAGGTCCTGAGTACGCAGGCAGATTTATAAAGCTTTTGGAAGAAACCGATATTGTGGTTAAAACCGACACAATGGTTATAGATATTGCAGACGATAACACGGTTACGGCAGTCAGCAAGGCGGACGGGCTTCTTAAAATCAAGGCTAAAGCAGTAGTTCTTGCCATGGGCTGCAGAGAGCGGCCGAGAGGTGCTCTTTCAATATCGGGCACAAGAGGTTCGGGCATTATGACCGCAGGTACTGCCCAAAAGTATGTTAATATTGACGGGTATATGCCCGGTCACGAGGTTGTGATTTTAGGTTCTGGCGATATCGGACTTATTATGGCAAGAAGAATGACTCTTGAAGGCGCAAAGGTTAAAATGGTTTGCGAGCTTATGCCTTATTCAGGCGGTTTGACGAGAAATATTGTTCAGTGTCTTGAGGATTTTGATATTCCTCTTAAGCTTTCAACAACCGTTGTTGCAACCCACGGCAAAGAAAGGCTTGAAGGCGTTACAATAGCAAAGGTTGACGACCGTTTGCAGCCAATTCCCGGAACAGAGGAGTATGTTCCCTGCGATACGCTTATGCTCTCCGTCGGCCTAATTCCCGAAAATGAGCTTTCAAAAAATTCGGGATTGGAGCTTGACCGCATAACAAACGGACCGAAGGTTGACGAATACCGTGAAACAGAGCACAGCGGTGTATTCGCCTGCGGTAACGTTTTGCAGGTGCACGATTTGGTTGACTATGTAACAGAAGAAAGTCAGATTGCAGGTCTTGGCGCGGCTAAATTTATTAAAGGCGAAAAGGTCAGCGGTGATTGCGTTTATACAAACGGAGTAAGCGGTGTTCGTTACATAGTACCCCAAAGAATTAACCGTGAAACAGATGCTGACGTTAAACTTTATTTCCGTGTGGGCGCAGTTTACAAGGACGCTTCAATAGTTGTTGAAGCGAACGGTGAGACTGTTCTTTCCAAGAAAAAGAAGAAGCTTTGCCCCGGCGAAATGGAATATGTTTTAATCAAAAAAGACGTAATTGCAAATCTTCCGAAAGATTCTGTTATTACCGTAAGAGTGGAGGCGTAAGTTGTGGAAAAAAGAGAACTTGTTTGCGTAGCTTGTCCTTTAGGCTGCGGTATTACGGTTTCAATAGGCGATAACGGAGAGGTTTTAGAGATTACGGGCAACACCTGCAAGCGCGGCGATGCGTATGCCAGAAACGAAGTTACTGCCCCTGCACGCTCGCTTACAACAACAGTAAGAGTAGACGGCGGCAAGGCTTATGTTGTTCCCGTTAAATCTGCAGGCCCCGTTCCGAAGGGAATGATGTTCGACTGTATGAAGGTTATTAACAACGCCTCAATTAAAGCGCCCGTTAAAATCGGAGATGTTGTGATTAAAGACATTTTAGGAACAGGAGTTGACATAGTTGCCACAAACAATGCAGAATAACTCTGTTTGTCTTGCATCAAAGGTAACTCCGTCACAAAGGCAGCTCCAGTGGCAAAAACTTGAATTTTATGCTTTTTGCCATTTCGGAACTAACACGTTTACAGGAAAAGAGTGGGGTGACGGAAACGCCGCCCCGTCTTTGTTTAATCCGAAACACCTTGATGCAGAGCAATGGGTAAAGGAAATTAAAAATGCAGGTATGCGCGCGTTAATACTTACCTGCAAGCATCACGACGGCTTTTGCCTTTGGCCCAGCAAATTTACCGATTATTCGGTCAAAAGCAGTCCGTTCAGAAACGGGCAGGGAGACATTGTTAAAGAGGTAAGTGATGCCTGCAAAAAGCACGGAATAAAATTCGGCGTTTATTTATCTCCGTGGGACAGACACGAAAAAACATACGGCACGGGAGCGGAATATGATAGTTATTTCGTAAATCAGCTTACCGAGCTTGCGGAAAATTACGGAGAAATTTTTTGCTTTTGGTTTGACGGCGCTTGCGGCGAGGGCAAAAACGGCAAAAAGCAGGTTTACGATTGGGATAAATATTTTGCCGTGATAAGAGAGAAACAGCCGAACGCGGTTATTAGCATTTGCGGCACGGATGTTCGATGGTGCGGCAATGAGGCAGGCAAATACCGCTCTGCTGAATGGAGCGTTGTTCCGTCTTACATAGGCGATCAAAAATACACTGCAGAAAATTCTCAGCAAGCCGACGAAAATTTTGCCAAAAGGGTAAAGGGAACTGACGAAGATCTCGGAAGCAGAAGCGCAATAGACGGAGTACGGGATTTTATTTGGTACCCGTGTGAAACTGACGTTTCAATAAGACCGGGTTGGTTTTACCATAAATCACAGGATTTCAAAGTAAAATCAGTTAAGAAGCTTATGGATATTTATTACGGCACGGTAGGGGGCAATTCTGCATTTCTTCTCAACATTCCGCCGGATAAAAACGGTCTTATTTCAAAGTATGACGTGAGAGTTCTCAGAAAGCTCGGTAAAAGCTTGAGGCAGGAGTTTTCAGAGAATTTAGCTGTAAGTGCAAGCGTATCAGCATCATCTGAAAACGGCGAAAACAAAGCCTTAAACGTGCTTTCAGCAGACGGCTTTTGGCAGTGCGCAGAGGAAGATGTAATCCCCGAAATAACCCTCGAATTTGCAAAAAGCGTTAATATTGACAAGGTTGTTCTGTGTGAAAATATAGAAACAGGTCAGCAAATCGAAAGCTTTGAAATTTATGCCGAAAACGAGAGTGGATTCGAGAAAATCGGCTCAGGCGAAACGGTGGGCGCAAAGCGAATTTGCAGATTTTCTCCGAATAAAACCCGAAAAATCAAAGTAAAAATCACGTCATACAGAAGAATTGCAACGCTAAAGCAAATTGAGCTTTATTGTAAGTCTTAACTGTAAAATTAAATGCACCTCAAAGCATTTGGCTAAGAGGTGCATACTTTTTTTGCTATTTTTTCAAATCCGCTGTTGCAGGATTATCTATCAGTTTGCCGTTTTCCTCAAATCTTGAACCGTGGCAGGAGCAGTCCCAGGTATGCTCGGCAGAGTTCCATTTAAGAGCGCAGCCAAGGTGCGGACATCGTTTTGCTGTTGGGGTCAGCAGTCCGCAAACAGATTCAAATGCGTTGACTGCGAGCTGTGGGCGAAGCATAGTCCTTGACGGTGAGAACAGTGCCGCATATTTGTTACTTCTGTTTTGAACAAGGTCACAAAGTATTTTTGCGGCAGCCATTGAAGACGTCATTCCCCATTTGTTAAATCCCGTTGCGACAAATAAATTCTTCGTTTGCGCCGAATAATGCCCAACGTAAGGAACACCGTCAAGGGTCATGCAGTCCTGTGCCGCCCAATGGTATTTTTCTTGAGCCTGCGGGTAATATTTCTTTGCAAAGGAGCGAAGAACATCGTAGTTTCCGCCGTCTTTTCCCGTTCTGTGACCGCCGCCGCCCAGTAAAAGTAAATCGCCGTAATTTCTGAAAGACAGTCCGTGCTCTGCCTCATCAATATACATTCCGTCAACATTTTGCGCATTTTCGAGGGCAATAACATAAGAGCGGTCCTGATAAAGCTTCATAAAGTAGCTGCCGTGCTTGTTAATAAACGGGAAGTGCGTAGCAACGATTATTTTGTTAGCTTTTATACGGCCCATATTGGTTACTGCCGTTGTTCCTATAAGCTCACGGATTTTTGTGTGCTCGTAAATATTTAAGCCTTTTGAAATTGAATAGGCAAATTTTAACGGGTTAAACTGTGCCTGATTTCGAAATCTTATTGCGCCTGCAATCGAAAACGGCAGGGGAGTTGCGCTTACTAAATCCGCACTAAGCCCCAGAACCTTCAGCGCTTCTACCTCTTTCGTGATTTTTGAAATGTCATTTAACGCGTAAACATAAGCGCTTTTTTCTTCAAAATCGCAGTCAATATTTTCGCACATTCTGCGGTATTCGTCTAAAGCAGAATTGTTCGCCTCAAGGTATTGTTTTGCTTTTTGTACACCGAATTTATTGATAAGGTCATCATAAATCAGCGCGTGCTGAGAAGTGATTTTTGCCGTTGTGTTTCCGCTTATTCCGCCGCATATTTTTTCTGATTCCACAAGTACAACGTCGGCGCCGTCTAATTTAAGAAAATATGCGCACAAAAGCCCTGCCAGTCCGCCTCCGATTACTAAAATATCAGTTTGAATATCATTTTTGAGCTCGGGAAAATTACCGCCCGCTGCCGTATACCGCCATACTGATTTCATTTATATCCCCCAATTTTTACTGTAAAGCAAATAATGTCACTTGATTGTCTTTATCGCACAAGCCTAAAAATATTTCCTTAGCGTTTCTGTAACCTTGAGCCTTTAATTGCTTATTAAGCCAAGTTAAATCAAGACCCATTCGCTTTAAGTTTTCGTCTAAAATACGCCCGTCCATAATTATTTCGGTGTTGATATAATCCTGTTTGGGATTTAATTTCATATCTTCAGGAGTAGCAGGTCTGCTTGTGGATGTGGGCAAAACAGTCAGTTTTCCGTTGTTTTCAAAAATTGCCGTTTGAATGTCGTTTAAATCAAAATAGCCCTGTTCTCTGCACATCATAAGAAATTCGCTTAAATCAATTTTGGCTTTTTTCATATTTTTGCGGTATATTTTCCCGTTGTTCATTAAAATAGCAGGAGAACCGTTAATATATTTCCGTGTCTTTGGAAATTTGCCTGTAATAAGATTAAGTGTAAAGCAAATTGCACCGTAAATTACCATGGCTATTGCCGGTTTCCACGGTGCTTCAAGCTCAGTGGCAAGCTCTGCGGCAATGGAACCGATTGTGATACCCGTAATATAGTCAAAAAAATCCAACTGTGAAACCTGACGGTGACCGATGATTTTTGCAATTATAAACAAAGTGACTGCTGAAAAAAACGATGTTAAAATAACCTTAAGAATATCCATTTTCAACCTCCGAGTATATTGATCAGTATTTCCATAAAGACCGGTAATATACATTATGCCATACGAAAATCAAGCAATGTTTGGTTTGCAGAAATTATAATTAAAAAGGCTTGCAGTCCGTTTCCGAACTGCAAGCCGAATTAAATATGTTTTAATCCTGAATATCGAATTCTTCATTTTTTACTTTTGTAACATTGTCAAGTTCATCCATATATCCTGCGGTGATAATACCGGCAGGAAGAGCAACAACGGCAACACCGAAAAGAGAGGATATCATAGTCACAACTCTACCGATTTGGGTCACGGGGTAAATGTCGCCGTATCCCACGGTTGTCAAAGAAACGGTCGCCCAGTAAATTGCATCAAAAAATGTATCAAACGAATCGGGCTCTACGTTAAATATAACTAACGCGGAAATGATGATATAACTGATGGCAAGTATCAGCACATAGCTGAGAGGGCCTTTTTCTCTTTTAAAAATATTGACAATGATTTGTGCATTTTTTGAATAGCGGAACAGCTTAAAAGTACGGAATACCCGAACCGCCCTAAACATCCATAAAAGACGGAATAATTTGAATCCCTGATGCAAAACAGTGATTGAAGGCAAAATTGAAATTAAATCTATAATTGCAATAAAAGAAAACGGGTACCGCAAAAAGGATACAACACTTGATTTTGAATATTTGTAATCGGCAGTAATCCATCGAAGCAAATAATCGATAATAAAAATACTGACGCAAACTTTATCAATAATATCAAATGCAGTAAGCGACTGTTTAAACAAAAGGGGAATTATGCTTACGATAATAACCGTTATCATAAAAATATCGTAAACAGATTTTAACTTGTCGTTGTCGTTTGATGCCGATATAATTTCATATATTCGTTTTCTCATATAAAATATCACCTGCTTATATATAACTGTTTTAATATAGTATTTTTATAGATAGAATATGTTTATGCTCCAAAACATAAAGGCAGTCATTCAAAATTGGAAAGAATAACGTAAATAGTTTATCACACAGAAATTGGAATTGCAAATATCATATAGTTTTTTCACAGAAATATAGTAGGGCGGTATTTTATAGATATAAGAATGCAGCGATATAAAGGAAAACAGAACCGTAAAAAAGTATTTGGCGAAATACTTTTTTATTATGTCTATTTAGAAACAGTAAACAGCGAATAAAACAATCCGCGTTTGTCTATCAAACTGTCAAAAGTACCTTTCTCTGCCACTTCTCCGTGGTGTAAAACGATGATTTCATCATATTTCCGCAATATATTTTCATCCAGCCTGTGAGTTACAATAATACGCGTAATATCTTCCATTTCTAAAACGGAGTTCATAATACCGTTCGCAGTAATCTCATCCAATGCGGCAGTAGCCTCATCCATTAACAAAACAGATGTGTTTC
>JAFLUN010000033.1:19245-20362 GCA_022508785.1 Oscillospiraceae bacterium | reverse complement strand
AAGGCAGGCGACATAACCGTCAGCCGTTCCCCCTCGTCTTTACTTGAATCCACGGAAAAGCTGCTTGCCGATGCTCTGTCTTCCGCTGAATGCTTTACTGACATAGGCTTCGTCTTCAAGGGGTTCTGACATAAAGTAAAAAAAGAAAGAAACGGCGCGGACAAAAAATCCGTGCCGTTGCAGGTGAAAATTTGACAGTTAAAGAAACATTTAAATACGGCAGAACCTGTTACCTGTCTCTGCCGAACGGTTGGAACAGCGAACGGTTTAAAGCGTTCGTTCAGCCCCTGCGCTATAAAACTAAGCTTTATCTTGAAGGCTACTACACGGAAATCGGCGTTAATACCAACAGTGTATATCTGTATTTAGGTCCTGCAAATCACGATTTGACAAGGCTTTCTTCTGACGCGCGGATTGTGGACAGTGAGGGTAACCGCTATATGATAGATAAAGCTGAAGAAATAACGTTCAAAGACAAACGTCTTTACATTTGGGCTGTAATACGAAAGACCACGGAAAAAAGCGTGTAAAAAAATTAAATACTAAAGAAAGGAAAGACACATACCGTGCAGAGGTTGTAAAGCCTTTGCGGTATTGGTGTCAACGGTGAATTTATGAATTTTTGTACTACATACTGCGATACGGTTATGGAACAGCTTGAGCCGTTGAGCAAGGATATGAAAATTGTTCTTGCCCACGAAAGCAGTATAAAAATCACTCCCATCTTCGAGACATTTGTAGCTGTGGGAATAAAAAAGTGCTCCATTTCCGCCCGTACTAACGAAAAAATAGACGATGATGTTACGGTTGACACGGGAATGAGAGATATTATAGTTACTGTCGGAATAAATATCTACGTGCCCTATAAAAAGGGTACAAAAGGATGCGTGAAAGCGTTTGACGCCATTTTTGACAGGCTTCTTTATGAAAACGAGTACGAGCTTCGCGAAACGAGGCTTTTGGGCACAACCTATTCCCGCGAAACGCAAAGTCTTGTAACAAAAACAGAATTTGTTTTTGCAACAGATATTTCAGGCAAGATTGACATTCCCCCCGTGACAGCCGACCCAATGGGGTAATGTTTTAGATTTTAGATGTTAGAGGTTAGATTTTTCTC
>JAFLUN010000033.1:0-19145 GCA_022508785.1 Oscillospiraceae bacterium | reverse complement strand
CCGACCCAATGGGGTAATGTTTTAGATTTTAGATGTTAGAGGTTAGATTTTTCTCACTCTGATAGGCGGCGCACTGACCCGTCCACTCCTGCCAATGGGGAACCCCCGGCGAGGGTTCCCCTGAAAAACAGTCCACCGGACTGTTTTTCTTCCCCTCCTGCGCTTTTAAAAGAAAAAGGATTTCGCAGTCTGCGGACTGCGAGGAAGGGCTTTGCCCCTCCACCCTACAACCTTTTGAAAAATGTTGTCGAAAACTTTTAATTATTTTGGGTGTGAGTGAAGAACCGTGATACAGTGTATTGAAAACAAAACAATTTTATGTTAAAATATTTCCATATTGACTTTCAAGGAAGTGCTAAGTATGGATTATATTTTCTCAGACAGAATTTCCTCCCTTAAGCCCTCGGCAATCAGGGAAATTTTAAAGGCGACCTCTGACCCGTCGGTTATCCCCTTTGCGGCAGGCAACCCGGACGCCGAGGCGTTCCCCATAGCCGAGGTGCGTGAGCTTTCGCAAAAAATCTTTGCCGAAAAGCCTGTTTTAGCTTTGCAGTACGGCATTACGGAAGGCTACGCCCCCCTTCGTGAGAAAATTAAAGAAATTTTAAAGGCGGACAAAAATATCGGCTCGGAGGGCGACGACGTCATCATAACCTCAGGCGCTACGCAGATTATGGATTTGATGACAAAGGTTTTCTGCAATTTCGGTGATACCGTTATCTGCGAAACTCCCTCGTTCATAGGCTCCCTTAACTGCTTCCGTTCATACGGCTGCAACCTTAAAGGCGTTCCCGTGGAAGCGGACGGAATGGACACAAACGCCCTTGAAGAAATACTTAAAAATTCAGAAAAAGCTAAATTTATTTATACAATCCCCAATTTCCAGAACCCGTCAGGCGCTACAATGAGCCTTGAAAAAAGGAAAAAGCTCTATGAATTGGCATCTAAATACGGCGTTATGATTTTGGAAGACGACCCCTACGGCGACACCCGTGTTACAGGCGAGGCGCTCCCGTCAATTAAGAGTATGGACACCGAGGGTTTGGTTTGTTATGCAGGCTCGTTTTCAAAGGTGCTTGCCCCCGGTATTCGTATAGGCTACGTTTGCGCTCCCAAAGAGGTTATTGCTAAAATGACCGTGGGCAAGCAGGCGGCGGACACACATTCAACTATGTTTTCTCAGCTTCTGGTTTACGACTGGCTCCTGAGCACCGACCTTCACGCACATCTTGAGAAAATCCGCAGTATTTACAGAAGAAAGTTAAATCTTATGTGCGATCTTACGGAAGAAAAGCTGGGCGATTTAGTCACATTCGTTCGCCCCGAAGGCGGTCTTTTCGTATGGTGCAAGCTCCCCGAGCATATTAAAATGCTTGATTTTGTAGGCAAATGCGTTGAAAATAAGCTGGCGGTTGTTCCCGGCACGGCGTTTGCAGTTAACAGCGGTGACGCTGAGGACTGCTTCAGAATGAATTTCTCAACTCCCTCTGACGAGCAAATCGTTAAAGGTATGGACATTTTGGAAAAGGTTAAGGAAAGCTTCATTGGATAAATTCAAATTCAGTTTAACCGACATAACAGTAATTAAAAGCGTTATGAACCGCCACGGCGTGAATTTTAAAAAACGCCTCGGTCAGAACTTTTTAACCGACCCTGCGGTTTGCCCCGCTATGGCGGAAGAGGCAGTGAAAGGAGCTACCCGTGCGGTAGGCGTTATTGAAATCGGAGCAGGCGTGGGCGTTCTTACCAAAGAACTGCTTGACCGAGCAGAAAAAGTAGTTTGCGTAGAGCTTGACGAACAGCTTTTCCCCATACTTCAGGAAACGCTTGCAGGATACGGCAATTTAAAGCTCGTTCACGGGGATATACTTAAAATCGACTTACGGGGGCTCATAGCGGAAAATTTTGAAGGTATGGATGTTGTCGTTTGCGCAAATTTGCCCTATTACATCACGTCTCCCGTTATTATGCGGCTTCTTGAAGAGGAATTACCCATAAACAAAATCATAGTTATGGTTCAAAAGGAAGCAGGCGAACGGCTGACGGCAAGGGTTGGCTCAAGAGATGCAGGGGCAGTTACCGTTGCGGTTAAATATTATGCAGGCGCAGAGAAGATTTTTGATGTGCCGAGAACGTCTTTCGTGCCGAGCCCCAATGTGGACAGCTGCGTTATCTGCCTTGACTTAACGCAGCGTGAGGATTACGGAGTTTCAAATGTTCCTCTGTTTTTCAAAACGGTAAAAGCGGCATTCGGCCAGAGAAGAAAAACAGTTTTAAATTCCCTTTCAAACGGCTTAGGGCTTGATAAAAGCACAATTTTACTTGCTTTGAATAATGCGGAGCTCTCTTCGTCTGCACGGGCGGAGACGCTTACAATGGAAGAGCTTGTCCGCCTTTCAAATGAAATAGATAAACTGAATACTCACGGAAAGGATTAGTTTTATGAAATACACTTACAGAACGACAGGCACCTGCTCAAGAGAGATAACCTTTAAGCTTGAGGACGGCATTGTAAAAAATATTTCGTTCCAGGGCGGCTGCAACGGAAATCTTAAAGGCGTTTCAAGTCTTGCCGAGGGGCAAAATGCCGAGGACGTTATTAAAAGACTTGAGGGAATTAAATGCGGATTTAAAAATACGTCCTGCCCCGACCAATTAGCCACCGCTTTAAAAGAGGCACTTAAAAATGTTTGAGGAATTTGGTTCATCGGCTTATTTTGCGTTGGAAAAACTCACAAACGCCGGATTTGAAGCCTATCTTATAGGCGGCAGTGTGCGTGATTTTTTAATGAAAATGCCGTTGGGCGACAAAGACATTACCACAAATGCAACCCCCGAAGAAGTTCGCGGGGTTTTTAGCCGTTTTCGGGTAATTGACACTGGGCTGAGGCACGGCACGGTGACGGTTCTCATAGACGGCGAGCCAATTGAAATTACAACATACCGTTGTGAGAGCGCTTACAGCGACAACCGCCGCCCCGACAGCGTTTCATTTTCAAAAAGCTTTTCCGACGATGTTTTGCGCCGTGATTTCACCGTAAACGGTATAGGTATTTCAAAGGACGGCAAAATCCGTGACGAAGTGGGCGGAAGGACCGATATTGAAAATAGAATTATTCGCGCTATCGGCGTGCCGCAGGAAAGATTTTCCGAGGACGCCCTTCGAATTTTGCGTGCAATTCGGTTTGCATCTGTTCTGGGATTTGAAATAGAAGAAAACACCGAAAAAGCGTTAAGGGAAACGAAGGAGCTGCTCAAAAACATTTCTGCCGAGCGGAAAAGAGAAGAGCTCTTAAAGCTCATAAACGGCAAAAATGCTGAAAAAGTTTTGCTTGATTACAGAGATATTATTGCGGTTTGTATTCCCGAAATAGAGTGCGAATTTGATTTTCTGCAACACAACAGGCACCATATTTTCGATGTTTACACACATTCCGTCAAAGCGCTTTCATATGCGAAAACGGATACTAATATCCGTTTAGGCTTGCTGTTGCACGACATTGGCAAGCCTAAAACCGCAAAATTTGACGAAAAAGGCGAAATGCACTTTAAGTGCCACGCCGCAGAAAGCTTTGAAATTGCGGATAAGATTTTGACAGACCTGCGTTTTTCAAATGCCCAAAAGCAAGAGATTTTAACGCTTATTAAGTATCACGACATTCCGTTTATGTGTGAGGATATGAAAAATCCGTCACAAAAGCGCATAAGGCGCATTGTGTCAAAATTCGGCAAGGATTTAAGTCTAAAGCTTTTGGAAATAAGAACGTGCGACAATTTGGCGCAAAATCCCGAATACTACTTAGGCGAAGAGTTTTACCGCCAATGTGAAAGTATGATTTTCGAAATTACAGACGGCGGCGAGTGCCTGACGCTCAAAGACCTCCGGATAAACGGCAACGACCTTTTGAGTTTAGGCTTTTCAGGCAAGAAAATCGGCGAAATACTAAATCAAATACTCGAAAAAGTCCTTGACGGCGACTTGCCAAACGACAAAGCAGAGATTTTAGCGTTTTTAGACAGTAAATTATAGATATTAGACATTAAACATTCGTAGGGGACGATGCCCACATCGTCCCTTTTTTATATGTTAAATTTTAAAGATTATATATTCAGCTCCCTCCCTGAGGGAACCGGCAAAACCGCAGGTTTTGACTGAGGCAGTAAAGGAGAGGGATTTACGGAAGAACCCCATCAGTCGACTGTGTCGACCTTACCCTCAAAAACATAATCGCACTGCTCGATGACACGCGTCGCATTGCTCCTTGTTTTTTCACCTCAGAACTTTGCCTGCTTCTGCCACCGGCAGCGGATCGTTCTTCGCCCCACATCGTCCCTTTTTTATATGTTTTCTCTTCCTCACCAATTGTTTCTGTCAAAAAAATTAAAAATTTATAAAAAACACTTGACAGTAGAGATGCGTTTTGATATAATTCTTTTGCTGTCAAAGAACGGCACAAATATTTGCGAGAGTGGCGGAATCGGCAGACGCGCACGTTTGAGGGGCGTGTGGTAATCCCGTACGGGTTCAAGTCCCGTCTCTCGCACCAAGGCTCTATCTTCGGATAGAGCCTTTTTTATGCCCGAATTTCTTGGCACATCTCGTCTATAAGCCTATGTATATCAACGCTCACGGAATTTCTATGAATTTTTAACGAAACCGTATTGTGCCAATATCGCTTAGCCTTATCCACTTTTTGAAGAATAAAAATTCGGGTACTTTTTGGGTATTTTCGGGAATTTCTCAATGATAATCATTGTGTAATTATTGCTTTTTCTCTTATCTTCATTTAATCGAATTACACACTATTAAAAATATATATTATTTCTTTGATACTATATAGAAAGGAGTTCAAAACAGCCATAAGGGCGAATACGGTCAGTATTCGCCCTTCATTTATCCCAACAATGAAAAAAATCCATAACAAAAAAGACATTCAGGAAAGCAATTTACCCGTTCCTATTAAGAAAGTCCTAAATCATCATTTGCATGAAATCTGCAATACATATAACATTGATGATATTTCAGAATTTGGTTCGCTTTGCTATATCGAATCGCCAAAGGACTTGGAACAGTTTGACTTGAATGTTATTGAATGGTCTGTCAGTGTTGAAATTATATCCGATACTGACACTGAGCGGCTATACTATTTCTGTATTCTTATTGATAATGATACTGGAGTAAACATATTAGCTGATGAAAAATATTTGAGGGAAGGCGTGATAAAACAGCTCATAAAAACGCATATACGCACCGAAAAACACTATTTTTAAGCGGATGCCGATATTTTGTCGGTATCCGCATTTTTTAGCTTTTAAAGGAGTATTACAATGTCATTTACAAATTATTCTGTTTCAGTTGAAACTGATATAATCACATCAGCAGACGGAAAGAAAACTTTTGAGGTTACAAAAAGATTAAAAGGAGTTGACGGCGAAAAAGGAGTTATCGTCTTACTCTATCCAACAAGGACACAGGAAAATCTTTTTGCCGAGGACAACACACTCAATTATTTAGTATCGCATATGCAAGACTTGCATTTGAGCGAATTGAAAATAGTCAATTTATTCTCAAAGGTTGTCAAAGGCAAAATGAGTTCACGGGGACTTGAAGTCGATAAGGAAAATATGGAATATATTGAAACTCTAATGAGTGACAACGATTTCAAAAAGTCAAAATTTATTGTTGCTTGGGGTAACTCAATGGCTTCGTCTTATGCTTGTAAAAAGTCAAAAGTCGAGGTCTTGAATATGTATAAAAAGGCTGTGCCGAAAGGTATTGTTTATCAGCTAATATCTTCGGATATTGACCTGCGTTCACAAATTGCACCACACCCTCTCTATTTAGGTATTCGGGGTAATAATTCTCAATGGTCTTTGGCTGAATTACATATTACAAAGAATATGCTGAAAGAGCCTGAGCGGTACAATCCAAGCGTTAATTTAATTAAATTGCAAAGAGAGGTGTAAGTATGTACTATTACATAATCGGATTTTTTGGAACATTTGCATTGCTTATAGGTGCAGACCATTATCTTTCCGAAAAGAAAAAGAAAGAAGAGATAAAAGAATTATGATTTTTGTATGTACCGATGTTTAAGAAAGGAGTAAAGAATGATATACTTTATGTGTTCCGTTGCTGAAATTGCAACGGAATATTTTTTTGCAGGTGCTATGTCTGCCATAAGTCTTTATTGCGGTACTAAAACCCCTAAAAATCGCAGGAAGAAATAGTCGAATACTGTTGTAGAATATTGTCACAACTACGGGAAATATTGGGAATTTTGCAAGGAACAAGTCACCTGACCTATGGTGCTATACACTTCCCGATAAGTTGATTATAATTTTTGAAAGGAGATTATTTTATGCAAGGGGTGACGATAGCCATAGACAAGACCAAAATCAAAGGCGAATACTTAAACGGCGCATACAGTGAGCTTGCAGGGATACTCGGCATTGATGCAGTCCTTAAATTGCATTCCAAATACAGAGGGACTCAACTGTTTTTCCCTGTGGAATTATTCAGCAGAGAATTTATCATCAACCAAATTGTCGAGGAATATGACGGTTACAACATTCGTGAGCTTGCTACAAAATACGGCTATACGGAAAAATGGATAAGAAAAATCCTTAAAGACCATATTGACAAGACGGGTAAGGATAAAAAGTAATAATTATATTTTTATTTACAAAGGTGTTATTAGTATGCATTGGGTTATTATTATCGGGATAATTATTGCAATCATTTACGGCATTTACAGCTTTAAAAACAATGCTTCGGATTCAACCAAAGCTATTATATTTTTGCTTATTGCCGCAGCAGTCTTTGCTATTATTGCCACATTCGCATTTAAGACAGTTTTCGGATTTCTATGGAAAGCAAGTCTTATTATTGCAGGGTTATTGTTTTTATACAATATATTTACCAAATTTTTTGAGTAGGGAGGTGAAAAATTATGTTTAAAACTTATGACAGCCAAAAGTTGTGTGCAGTATGCCAATATTGGGACGGAAACGCTAATGTTGAATTTGTTTTCGGTCATAAAATTCAGTTTGACAATTTGGCAAGAGGATATTGCAGAGAAAGACAAGTGCAAACGCCTGCTATGCAGGTATGTCCTAAATTTCAGCGAAGACCGGGTTATTGATTAACAGAAACTTCGGCAACAAACACTTGCCGTATATTTCAAAAAGCCAATTTATAATCAGGAGGATTTACAATGTCAATGCTTGAAAATACCGAAAATGAATTAACAGAAATTGAAGAGAGTATCGAGCAAACAGAAGAAAACACGGCAAAAGAAAAAATTACATTGTCGGGTTTAAAAGACAAGATAAGCTCTGCATTTGAGGGAGATACAGTTAAAGAAAAGGCACTTGATGCAGCAGGAAAAACTGCGAAAACAGTAGGCATTTCTGCTTTGACGGTTGCAACTGAAATCGTTGAGGGGACAGCGGCAACTTTTAACCTTACGGGTACACAGGAAAAGTTATATCAAAAAAGAAACAAAGGTTGGAATAAAGTAAGAGACATTTGGGGCAAAGAGGAAAAAGAGCATGACCGATTAGATGGTGCTGAAATAAGAAGCGAAATTAAACATTTAGCAAAGGTTTATGTTCAAAATGCGCAAAAAAAAGCAAAGCAGCGAATGGCAGAACAGGCACAAATGCAAAGAACATCATATCAATACGATGACGACGATTTATCTTTAGCTGAATTAGAACTTGATGTTGCAATGTTAGAAATAGATGCAGAATTGGATTCTCTTGATTTTGATTAAAAGGCACAGCAAAAACATATTTCAAAAAAGCGAATGTCAATTACGGCATTCGCTTTAAATAAGTTCATCAATATTTGTGAACCCTGTCTGGAAAAACTTAAGTATATAAATGCGTATATGTAATCCACAAAGAAAAGCTGTTATCCACAGTAGCGGCTTTATCCTTTTGAAATAACTTTAAAAAGCTGATTTACAATAAGGAGGAATTGAAATGTCAATGTTTAAGAATACTAAAAAAGAATTAACAGCAGAAGAAAAAGAACAATTAGAAAAGAAAAAAGCCGAATGGCAAAAATTGATTGCTATATATTTAAACTCTGAGATCCGATCAAAAAATACTGCTATTGATAACGCAACTTGGAATATAAATTATACTAAAGAAATGCGAAAAATTCTCTTTTCTCAGTATGGTATTAAGGCTATGACTAAGCACTTTAGAGAAGTTAACAAATACAATATTGATATTCTTTATAACCGTTATATCTTAAAAAGTTCAACAAAAGCACTAAAAAAGCTCAACAACGGTGACATCAGTGAACTCGAAGAATGCGAACCATTGCAAAAAAGAATTAAGGAAATTGATAAGTCCTTACAGTGAAAAGATAATAATTATAACTTTTTATGATACAAATATCAGCATAAGGCGGCAAATGCAACGCTGATTTATAATAAGGGGGAATTGAAATGTCAATGCTTGAAAAAACTAAAATAGAATTAACAGCAGAAGAAATAGAACAATTAGAAAAGGAAAAAACCGAGGCGCAAGAATTAGTTGATGTAACTCTAAAAGCTAAGATTCAGTTTAAGAATGTTGATATTAGGCAAGCAACAATGGCTATAAATAATGCTAAAGAAATGCGAAAAGATTTTTTTGATAAGTACGGCATTAAGGCTATGACACCTAAACGCTTTAAAAAAGTTCACAAATACAATATTGATATTCTTTATAATCGTTATGTCTTAAGATATTCGACAAAAGAGCTAAAAAAGCTCAACAACGGCAAATGCGAAAAATGCAAACCGTTGCAAAAAAGAATTAAGGAAATTGACAATATTCTTACAACGAAAAGATAAAACTTAATAAAAATATTTCAAGGGTGGATGTCGTTCGTTACGGCATTCGCCCTTTTTTTTGCGGTTTCCTTATCGTCAATTAATTCACCGAGTGTTAGATCCCTCTCAGGATTCTTCCACTCAACATCTATCCAAAAGTCTTTCGCATATAGATAAAATCTTTTGTAAGGTATTTGGTAACCCATTGGTACAAAATATTTCTCATAAACTTCTTTATAGTTCTTAGAGGGGTGTTTTTTGCTCCTAATTGAAAAGATTTTACTTCTAAGCCGTTTTTTTGCTCCTTTTTCGTATTCCCAATATCCCATATATTCAAGAGTTTGTCTATTATAATTTTGTACTTCTTCAAATTTAACTTTTTTATTTTCACATAGTTTCTTGCATATTTGTTCAAGTGTCAAATAACAATTTAAATGTTCTTTACACAATCGCTCTATAATTTCCAAATCTATTTCAACCACTTTCGGTGTTCTTTTCTTCACAAAAATATTATTTGAGGATGATGGATTTTTATAGTATTTAATTACATCTTCATCTTTGATGCCAGCATAAGCATTTTTTACATTTCTTACGGTATTTCGATGAACATTATGTTTTTTTGCAATCTCCGTTACCGACATTTCTTTTTTTCTCACATCATATAGAATTTCCAAACGTTTCAACTCACTGTCTTTCACTTTTTTAGCCTCCTTTATGCACAAAATTATTTGAAAAATTTTAGATCGACCAAATCATTATAGGCAAGATTTCAAACATTTGCCTAATTTATTATAAGGGGGTGTAAGGGTGGATAGCCAAGCGAAAAAGGCATTCCCCCCTATTTTTGCTATTATTTACCACCTGACCCACCCTAAAACAAAGGAGGTAGTCAAATGAAAGAAATTTTAGAAATCAATATAGAGGATTACAAAAAAACAACTTCACTTATATTGATTAAAGACCTTTCTTCAGGTGATTATTAAAAAATAGAATTAGTGCAATTTCTCAGAAGGTGATGATTAAAGTAAATGTATTAAAAATTAAAAAAATGAAGATTAAAATAACAATATTAAGATTTGAGAAATTAACTGAATTATTAAAAATGTAACTGAGGTGAACAAGCAGTATGAAGAACAAAGATTTAAAAAATAATAAGAATAACAGTTTAAAAAATAATAACATACAAGCCAAAATATCAGACGTGACTGATAACAGTTCATCGTTTGATAAATTCATAGATTTAATTCAAGAATTTAGATTTTTTAAAAATCAAGATAATAAGCTTTATTTCCTCTTTGAAGGGGATTATTATGAGGCTAATGAAAAAAATTTAAAAGACCAATTACGATTGGCATATATTAAAACTTATAAGAAAAATTTTATCGATAGCACTCTTGACAATATTGTTAAGGGCACTATCACTGAACAAGAAAAGTATTGCGAAACGCAGTGCGATACTGCTTATCGTATTTACTATAACAAACAGAATAATGAAATTTATTATGACTTTGGCAATGACAAAATCGCAAAAATTTCAAATTCTGAAATAAAGATAATTACGAAAGATAAGATAAATGGAGTTGCCTTTTTGAAGGCAACTAATGCATTACCGCAAATCATACCTGAAATAAAAGAGTTGTCCCCTGCTGAATGCAAAGACATTCTCTCAAATATTTCAAAATTTGTCAATGTGAAAGATTTGAATACATTAAAAGTAATTATAATTTATATTATTTTAACTTTTATTCAAAATATTTCACACCCCATACTAATGTTTTGCGGCAATCAAGGCAGTTCAAAAACTACCTCCACAAAATACATAAGAAGAATAGTTGACCCTTCATCTAATGAGGTAATAGCGTTTCCTAATCAAAAAGATTTAGAAATGGTATTGGGTAATCACTATTTCTGTGCGTTTGATAATCTTGGCGACTTTTCAGTCAAGCAAGATGTTTCAAATCTTCTCTGCTGTGCAGTTACAGGAGCGACTATACTCCGCAGAAGACTATATACAGATAATGCTGAAATGTCATTGAGATTAAAAAATATAATTATTCTCAACGGCATAGCTCCCAATGTTAGCCGTAACGATTTAATCGAACGGTCTATCATTGTAAAAATGGACTCCATATCCAAATCCCAAAGAAAAAAGGATTGGGAATTGGAAGAAGAGTTCAATTCTCTTCTGCCTGACTTTCTAAATGCTATTTTTAATATCCTTCGTATGTATTTAGCAAAGAAGGATAGTTATGAAATTAGCGATTTAGCCAGAATGGCTGACTTCGAAGAAGCAGGCATCATCATCGATGATATTTTACAAGATGATATTGAAGATGGACTTTCGTTCGATTACATATATGAAAATATGGTTGCTGACGAACAAAACGAGGCAGTTTATATAGACCCTTTTGTTTCTTTCATTCATAGCTATTTAGAGGTGTGCGGTTCTATTGAAGGAACGCCCACAGAAGTTTTTAATAAAATTAAGAGCAAAAACTATAGTCAGTACAGTATAAACTCGGCAAATGTTTTTGTTAAAAGATTAAAGGAAAAAGAAGATTTGCTTAATCAAGCAAACATCAAATTTGTAAATAAAAGATATAAAAATCGTTATCTTAAAATCTACTTAGAAAATGAAGATAACGAAACAAAAAATGATTTCGACTTTTCCGCAGTTCTTTCTGCCGAAGAAGAAATTGATAATTTTTAATTATATTTTTATCGACGGTGTTGACTCTGTTGTCGCTATTTTGATTTTAATAAAATAATACTTTCGTCAGCACCGTCGACAGCGACAACAGAAAAATAAATTTATTTTCATATTAAAAGGAGTTTTTCGCTATGGCAAGCGTACAAAAAAAGAAAAACAGTAAAGGTTCATATCAATATACAGTATCTTATGATTTACCGAGATATATTGACGGCAAAAGAAGGAAAACTACAAAAACTTTTCCCGTGGGTACACCACTAAGCGAGGTTAAAAAATTTGTTGCTGAGAAAGAACTCGAACTGCAACGAAGTTCTTTTGTGAGTACAAATATAAATATAACCTTTGATGAATTGGGAGAATTGTATTTTTCTACATATACAAACTTTTTATCCCCCACAACTTTAAAGAATTATCGCAGTGCTTACTATAACAGCAAACCTCACGGTCTTAAAAATTATTTTGGCAAAGCAAAAGTTAAAAGTATTAAATCCCGAGATATTCAAGACTACATTAACTTTCTTGACAAAAATCTTTCGCCTAAATCAATTAAAAATTATTGGGGGTTATTGAGAATAATTTTCAATATCGCTGTTCGTGAAAAAATCATACAACGGGAAGAAAATCCAATGTTGTGTGAAATTGACAAACCGAAACAGGCTAAGAAATCTGTCAAGGCATACAATTATGAGGAATTAGAACAGTTTTTTAAATTAGCTAATAAGGATTACAATCCTGATATTAAGCTAATTCTTCATCTTGCCTTGTTAAGCGGTATACGCAGAGGTGAAATGGCGGCTCTAAAATGGACGGATGTCAATTTTGACAAAGGTTACATTGACATAAATAAGTCACGGGCAATTGTTGACGGAGAGGATATCATAAAGCCGCCTAAAACCCAAGCAGGTGTTAGAAAGATTTATATTCCTCCCCATTTATTGGATATTCTCAGAGAATATCATCAAAGATATATTGAGAATAAAATTAAATACGGCAAAGAATTTTCCGATAAAGGCTATGTTGTATCAAAGCCTAACGGTGAGCCTTTTACTCCGCAAGGAATTTCCAATAACTATTTAAGATTTAAAGAAAGGCATAAAGATGAATTTAACTTTTTAAGATTTCACGATTTGCGTCATACATACGCAAGCATGCTCATAGAGCAAGGTGAAAATCCAAAGACTGTTCAACATAATTTAGGACATTCTAATGTATCTTTCACTCTACAGATATACAGCCATTCTTACGAAGACACTCAAAAAAGAGCGGCTGAACATCTGGAAAGTGCTATAAAAAGTTTGACTACTTCCCAAGTGATTTGAGAAAAAAATAACATTTATTTTAAAATAAAGATTATTCCCAAAAGTGTATAAAAATAATGGTTATTTGTACACTTTGGGAATTTTTTGGGAATTATTTATCATTTTTGATAAGTATGTTTTAATCATTATAACTCATTAAGGCTAAAAAGTATTCCGTATGTATCAACTGTTATTTTTTTTGAAGAGTGCTGTTTTTTTTATGTTCAAGTCCCGTCTCTCGCACCAATAAAAGAGATAACACTTTTGTGTTGTCTCTTTTATTTTTGTATGTTAGCACAACGGACTTGAACCCGAGAGGGTTTCGGCGTTTAGGAAATGTGCCGGTGGCACATTTTTAGCCGAAAGCGCAAGGCGGGTACTGAAATTCGCAGAATTTCGGTCGCCGAAGCGGTCAGTATGCAAGGCGTAGCCGCAGCAGACGGTCAGTCCCGTCTCTCGCACCAAGGCTCTATCTTCGGATAGAGCCTTTTTTATATGATTAAATGACTTTAACATATGACAGCCGTTTTGCATCATAAAACAGAATCGTACTGCACTTTTAAGGAAAAATTACTGTCTATACATTGAACAATTCGTATTTCGGTGATAAAATAAATACAACATTTATTTTTAAAAATTATTTATAAGTCCCTTTTTTTCTACCTTACGGCATACTGACAAAGATGGACGAAAATTTATTATAACGCTTACGCTTATGATAAAATAAATAAAATACGGTAAAGCAAAGTTTATCAAGGAGAAAACTATGGATAAAAGAATAGAAATCATTAACGGGTTTTATAACGGATTTGCCGAAGACGCAAGACTGTCCCAAAGCAGGCAAGGACAGCTCGAATATCTGACAACCATGAAATATATTCATCAGTTTCTTCCTGAAAAATCCAATATCATAGAAATCGGTGCGGGAACCGGAAGATACTCTGTAACATTGGCAAAAGAAGGACACGACGTAACTGCAATCGAACTTGTAAAGAGCAACCTTGAGCTTTTGAGGCAAAACAGTGAAGGATTGGGAAATATCACATCTTATCAGGGAGACGCACTTGATTTAAGCCGCTTTCAGGACAATACTTTTGATTTAACGCTGGTATTTGGGCCTTTGTACCATCTTTATGACAAAAAGGATCAGCAAAAGGCTCTGGATGAAGCAATTCGCGTCACAAAGAAAGGCGGCACTGTTATGGTGGCGTTTTTGTCAGTTCATGCTATTTTATTTGACAACTATCTTCAGGGTGATTTGCCGGCAGGAATTGAAGAAAACTTTACGGAAGATTATCAGGTCAAACACTTTGCCGAACAACTCTTTACGGGATTTAATGTTGATGAGTTTGAAGCCCTATTTGAAAACAAGCCCGTTGAACGGATAAAAACGGTTGCGGCAGATAGCATCCTTGAACTGGCTGAAGGCAGAGCAGACTTTGCAATGTCAGACGAGGATTTCAAGGCTTTTGCAGAATATCATCTGCATAACTGTGAGAAGCGTGAGCTGCTGGGTTGCTCCAGTCATCTTATTTACATTTGCAGAAAAAACGATAAATCGAATTTTAGAGGAAAATGTGTTTATGAAATTGATTGTTCCCACAATGGAGTATGAAAAAGAAATACAGGCTTTCCGAAAAGAATTTATAATGAATGGCGGAAGTATGGATGGCTGTCTGTCTCTTAGGAGAATGGAAAATATAGCTGATTGGATAAAGCAAGTAGAAGATTGTTCAAAGGCAGAAACTTGTCCTGCAAAATGGGTTCCTCAAACGCAATTTATTTATGTGCGTGAGGAAGATAACAAAGTGATCGGAGTTATTCAAATACGGCATTACTTTAATGACTTTCTCGAAAAATATGCAGGTCATATTGGATATTCCGTGTGCCATTCGGAACGAAGAAAAGGTTATGCTACTCAGATGTTGCGTGAAGCTCTCCCCGTCTGTAAAAAACTGGGGATAAACAAAGTTCTTGTATGTTGTTTGGATGATAACGAAGGGAGCCGTAAGACTATTTTAAACAATGGCGGTATATATGAATCTACTGTATATGAGCCAAATAATAAGGTGAATTTGGAAAGATATTGGATTACACTGTAAAACAGATATAATTCAAAAATACAAGGAAAGGAAAGATACCGTGCATGAAAAGCCGTTTTTATGCGGCATTTTGTGCGATTGCGATGTCGCTGTGCGATTAAAATGAACTTTTTAGAACTTGCAAAATCAAGATATTCCGTAAGAAAGTTTGATGACAGACCGATAGAGCAGGAAAAGCTTGACCTCATTTTAGAGGCGGGGAATGTGGCTCCGACGGGATGTAACTACCAGCCGCAGAGAATTTATGTGGTGCGAAGTCAGGATAAAATCGAAAAGTTGAACGCTCTTTCAAAGTGCATTTTCGGGGCAAAGACGGTTTTGCTTTTCACCTATAACGCAGACGAGGACTGGAAAAATCCCTTAGAGAGCGGTGTGCATTCTGGCATTCAAGATGTTAGCATTGTGGCAACGCACATAATGCTTGCGGCGTGGGAAAACGGCATCGGAACCTGCTGGGTGAATTATTTTGCCAACTCAAAGCTGGAAAAAGAGCTCGGTCTCCCCGAAAATGAAAGAGCGGTGCTTCTTATGCCCATCGGCTACCCTGCTGACGATGCCAAACCCCTTGAAAAAATGCACGGCGTTTATAAAGATATAGATGAGACTGTTCGATTTATCTGAAAACCAAAAAGAGCATACTAATCCTTATTGGAAAAGGATGTAAACACTATATGTCAAGAAAAAATAAATTGAGAATTGTATACGCCTTCATAACGGTTCTGCTGCTTGCGGTGGAAGTGATGATTGCGCTTTTTGTCCATGACCGCTTTATAAGACCGTATTTCGGCGATATGCTTGTTGTGGTTGTTATATACACCTTTGTAAGAATTTTTATTCCTGAAAAACATCGGCTTTTACCGCTGTTTGTGTTTATTTTTTCAGCGGGTGTTGAGGTTCTTCAGTATTTTGAAATCGTACAGAGGCTCGGACTGGGCGGAAACATATTTTTGCGGACGCTGTTAGGCTCAACGTTTGACCCGAAAGACATTGCCTGTTACGCAGTCGGGTGCGTAGTACTCGGGATTTATGAAATTTTAAGTTACATAAAAAGCAATACAAAATAAAGCGGAACGGTAAGCTTTTGTTTACCGTTCCTTTTTTCTAAATTATGTCAATTTGGTATCAATTTAATGTAATTTCTTGCCATATACGGTAGCACGTAATAAAATATATTTATCAATAAGCGATTACACGGAGAGGTGAATAAGATGATGCCTGCGCGAAACGGAATACTGACCACATTGCGGGCAAAGGGCCGCACATTGTTGTTTACTTTATTGATTTTTGTTTTGACTGTTGCACTGACTTTGGGTGTCGGAATGTGGGCATATTGTGCGCAGCTTTTGGTTCGGTTTAACGAGACCTATACCTCTATCGTTTTGGCGGAATATATGGGCGAGGACTATCCCGACGGCAATGCGGCGGACGAGCGGGCAAGGCAGGCTTTGTCCTCACTTGATGACGATGCTATTGCCACTGTGGACGGCGTAGAGCTTTGGGAACACACAGACACTACGTTAGCCAATATGGCAGGCTACAAGCTTGCAGGCCGTGACGTTCCGTACAGCAGTTACGGCGTAATTGTTGTATCCGGTCTGTTCAACACGGACAGAGGCTATGCAGGCAGAATAGATAAGGTTTTATACACCAGAGAGGGCAAAGAGCATATCGTTACCCTTCTTGATTTCAGCAATACTGACCTTGATGCTTCATCTAGTGACGGAAAAAGGTATTTGCTTCACGGTAAGTTTGTCAACACCAGTGCAAATCACACGTTCGTCGTAACACAATTTTATGAGGGATGCGAAACAAAACCGTGGTTGGAGCTCTCAGGCGATGACGATCCTGCTCTGACAGACAGCCTGTTTTCCCAAATGGCAGATTATTACCGCACGGCAAATAACACCGCTGTTGTGACTGCAAGCGATAATATTGCCGCTTTAGAGCCTTTTCAACAGAACACGCTTTATCTTGAGGACGGACGGTTTCCGATGTCGGGCGAACCCGGCGTGTGCCTGCTCAGCGGCAACACTGCCGAGCAAATGGGCATAGGTGTGGGAGATACGGTAGATATTTCCATTCTTACATCAGGCTCAAAGAATCGCTATAATTTAACTAAGACCGACGACAACCGCACTTTGGAGGTTGTGGGCGTAACCAACAAACAGGCGGATTACGCAGGCGTTATATGGGTATCAAAGGCTGAAGGCGGCTTTTCCTCACCAATGTTCGGCTATGAGCTTGGCAGGGCGGTGCTTGACAATGACCTTGCCGTCCAGGCTATGGCAGAGCTGGAAGAGCTTATGCCCCCGCAGGTGCGCCTGACACTGTATGACCAGGGCTATTCCGCTGCTGCCAAACCGATTCAGGCTTTGCGCTCTACTGCTATGGTGGTAACGGCGGCGGCTACCTGCGGAGTGCTTGCCGTACTGTTACTGTTCGCCTATCTGTTTGTAGGACGGCAGAGGGAGACTGTGCAGGTGATGGTTTCGCTGGGAACCCCGATCAATAAAATACGCATTTGGCTCTTGTCCGGAGCATCACTTATAGCATTCTTTGCATCGGCAGTGGGTGCGGCCTTGGGGCATTTGTCACTGAACGGAGTTACGGCTTTTGCTTTGCTTATAGCGAAAAATCTTTATGCCGCTGATACACGTTACAGTAATGCCGCTCTCGGCATTGTTCGCGATGCGCCAAAGGCAGGCGGCATTCCGATATGGTATTCCGTTTTAGTAGGCGCGGCAGTATTTGCCGTTGCTCTGCTTCTTTGTCTTGTTTTCCTGCGTCAGGCACGGCGGGCGGATACTCTAAAAAAAGGCAAAACCGCCGTCAGAGTTCCCAAAGGCAAAACAAGCATTTTCGGCCGCGGTGCACCGCGCTTTGCCCTGCTGTCTGCAAAACGCGGCGGCTGGCGCTCAGGCATTGTTCCTGCGGTGGCATTGGTGCTCACTGTGACGATAGGTATCCTGATTGTCGGGACATCAGGCCGAAGCCAACAATTGGACGAGCTTTACGAAAACAGTCAATTAAAAGGGCAAGTGGTAGCTCTGAACGGCCAAAACGCTACAAAATTGGATGTGTCCGTTCCCTCGGCACGAAAACTGTGGAAATCGGGCTATTTGTCGGATGTTTCTGTTTCTATGAGCTGGAATTACTGGCTCCAAGAAGAAATGCCGCTTTACGGTGACAACTCTTTCGGATATGAAGCCAGAGAGATTTGGATAAGAAACCAACCTGTGCTGGCTGCCGCCAATAACCTGGATGCTATTCCGGAGTTTTACTATACCGACCGACCTGAGATTCAGTGGCTTGAAGGCTGGGACGAGAATTTCCTCTCTGATACCGAGCTTCGCCCCATATATACCTTTGTTAATACTGACGGTGAGATTTCTTACGATAAGATTTCCCCTTATCCTGTCCTCGCGGGCAATGCTTTTCTGGAAAAGCGCGACTTGAAATTAGGCGACGAGACATCTATCATGCTCCGTATTTGGATTTTGGTCAAAGTTCAGCAAGAATACTTTACCAGCATATTGGAGTTACCTCTTCCGGTTAAAATAGTAGGTTCTTTCCAGCAAACAGGACAAAAGGCAAATCTCTACGTACCACTTGGTTTTTGGTGCAATCCCGATTGGATCATGGGAGAAACCGATATTATGGAAGAAGGAGAAGGACTGCCGTCAACACTCTATTCAGCAAAAAACAAGGAACAGCTTTACTACAGCACCATCACTTTCCAAACCTGCCGCTTTACTTTAACCTCCGCTTATGAATTGGAGCCCTTTAAAAACTTTCTGTCAGACAATTCTTACAGTCAGGTGGGCAAGATAGACAGCAACCGAACCACTGTTTTGCTAATGGACCAAGAGTTTACGGAAACCCTTAGCGGACTGCGGCGCTACATCACTTTCAGCAGTATCCTGTTACCCGTGTTGTTTTTTGCGGTAGCGCTTATAGGCTTCATCATTTCGTGGCTGATGATTAACGGCAGAAGAATGGAATTTGCCATTCTGCGAGGTATCGGTGCCTCACGCAGGCGAGTATTTTCAACATTTTTCTTGGAACAAGCGGCGCTGTGTATAATCGGGTGCCTGACCGGTGCACTTATATTGACGGCGTTTAAGCCCGTGCTGACCATATGGCTGGCTACGGCGGGATTTACAGTAAGTTATCTTGCAGGATGTGCTCTCTCCATACTGGCCGT
>JAFLUN010000032.1:9786-20380 GCA_022508785.1 Oscillospiraceae bacterium | reverse complement strand
TTTTAGCTCCGTCTTCCCAATGGGGAACAGAAGAGCAGTTCGGGTCATGATTTTTAATAAAGGCGCAGGTTGAATTGAACATTTCCTTTTCAATTTCAAAATCACGCTCTTCGAAAGGGCGCCAGCTTGTGTGAAGTGTGCCGAAAACGTAAAGCATATCGCTGCAATGCCAATTTCGGTTGTTGTCACCGGGCAAATCGCGGTCAAACATATAAATGTAGCATTTGTTTTTATTGTGTTTCTTAACTTTATTAGCCCAAAGCGTGTCGGCAAGCCGTAAAACAGGGGGTATCATGTCACAGCTTGTCATGCCGATAAGGTAAGAAATGTCGGGAATATTATTAAGACCGAAGTTTTCTTTTTTAAGATATTTTCCGTCAAAAACGGGGAAAGCATAGCGCATTCCGCCCCGTGTGTTGTCAAAAATCGGCCACCAGGCGTAAAACAGCGTTTTCGGGTCAGCAGTCCTCAAATCCTCAATAGAATTTACACCTGCATTTTTTATAACCTTGTCCCAAAATTCTCTTGTTTGCTCAGGGGTGTATGGGCGTGAGAAAAGGCGCATAAGTGCGGTTGCACTCATCATAAACGCTCCCTTGAAATAACCCTTGCATTGCTCGCTTGAAAGGTGAATGTCAACGCTCATAGAGCCTGCACTTTGACCCATAACCGTTATATTTTCAGGGTCTCCGCCGTAATCTTCAATGTTTTCTTTTATCCATTTAAGCGCTGTGTATTGGTCATAAAGACCGTAATTTCCGCAAAGACCGTTTTCATCGGTAAGGTCAGGGTGAGAGCAGAAGCCCCACGGCCCTAAGCGGTAGTTAAGGGTAATATAAACGATGCCGTTTTCAGCAAATCTTGTGCCGTCAATGTGCGATTCGTTTCCGCTTCCGCCCGTAAACGTTCCGCCGTGAATGTAAACGGCAACAGGGAGCTTTTCTGCGTTTTTAGGGGCATAAATATTTAAATACTGGCAGTCTTCGCTGTATGTAAATTCAAGCCCGCGGCGAAATTCACGGTGGTAAAATGCGTTGCACTGCTCGTCAGGCTCAAAGCTTCTGCGCTGATAAGAGCAGTCGCCCCACTCCGTTGCATCGTAAACTCCGTCCCAAGAGGTAATTTGCACAGGGTATTCCCAGCGTTTTGCATTGGCATATTTAATGCCTTTGAAAAGATTGAAAGAACCCTTGTCAATTCCTTTTATTTTTCCGCATTTTGTTGTGATTTCTACTGTCTGCATACACTTTCACCCCTTATATTTCTCTTATAAAATTATATAAAATATTACAATATATGTCAACACAAAAGGCAGAGTACATTCACATTAAAACACTTACAAAATAAAGGTTTTCGCGTCCGGAATAAATTCGTCAACACTTTCGTGAGTGACAATTAAAAAGTCCCTTGATTTACTTTCTCTTTTTATAATTTCTATACACTTTTTCTTTAGCTTTTCGTCAAGCCCTTTGAAGGGCTCGTCTAAAATAACAAGCTTTGAGGGGTAGGCAAGAGCACGGGCAAGGGCGGCTCTTCTTCTCATACCGCCTGAAAGGGAGAGGGGCGGCGAATTAAACTCACTTTCCAGCTCTAATTCACAGAGAATTTTCTTTGCCGTATCAGCATCACTTACTGCCTCTACATTTTTAAGAACTGAAATGAACGGAATGAGCCTATCCTCCTGAAACATAAAGGATATTTTATCCGTGGGAACGCTTATTTCACCGCTGTAATCTTCAAGACCTGCTATAGTCTTCATAAGCGTGGTTTTGCCCTTTCCGGAAGCGCCTTTTACGATTAAAATACCGTTAATCTCTAAGGTCTGTGTGAAATCTTCAAACACCGTTTTATTACCGTATTTTTTTGTGAGGTTAGCGAATGTTATGTTCAATGAAATAACCTCCTTTTTGTACGGCTTTTTTGAAAATGAAATCAAAAAGCGCAACGAACAGCTTTTCGAGAATAAGACTGATAATAATAACGATTGCAGTCCATGCAAAAAGCTCCGTGGTTTCCAGATAAACCTGAGAATTTTTAAGAGCCTTGCCGATAGTACCGCCCGACATACAAATAACCTCAGCGGCGATTCCAGCTTTCCAGCCGAGCCCTATTGAGGTTTCGCAAGCCGATATAAAAGACGGAACGGCAGAGGGCAGGAAAATGTATTTAAGCTTTTTTGAAAAGCTGAATTTATACGCTTTTGCCATTTCAAGAAGATTTGCGTCCGCCGAACTAATACCTGTTAAAATCCCTGCCGCGACAATTGGCATTACCATAAGAAAGGTTATGAAAACGGGCACAGAATCACGGTTAATCCAGATAAGTGCAAGAATTATGAACGATACAACGGGTGTTGTTTTTACCGCAGTCAAAAAAGGCTTAAATATACTTTTTAAAATGCTTGAAAATGAAATAAGTATTCCAAGAATTGTGCCTGATGCAATTCCGAGGAGATATCCGCCCGTTATCCTTAAAAACGAGCGTAAGCAAGTGCCGTAAAATTCTTTTTGAAACAATAATTCCTTTATTTTTTCAGCAACACTTAAAGGCGAGGGGACTAAAAGCTCAATTCCGACTTTGTAGCTTAAAATTAACCAAAGCCCAAGCCAAAAGGCAAGGGCTAAAATAAGGTTTAATATTCTTTTTGTTGTTTTTTGTAATTTATTTTGCATAATAGAAATCGTCTGCAGGCATTTTTCCGCCTACGGATGTCGGGTCTGCATCAAAGAATATCTGAAGGTTTGCAGAAACCGATTTTTTCATATCTTCGCCTGTAATAAATACGATATTGCAGTTCGGGATAGCCTTTTTTGCTATTGCGGCTTTCGGAATTATTGAAAATTCTTCGCAAAGTGCGGCAGTTTCTTCTATATTACTTGTCGCAAATTCAATTGATGCCTTGTACTCTTCAAGGAATTTTTTAACTGCATCAGGGTTTTGCTCGCAGAAATCTTTTCTTGCAATAACACAGCCTTGAATAAGCGTAAGATCGGTTGCCGATTCAAATTCTTTTGTAAGGTTAAGAGCAATTCTCGTGTCGCTGTTTTGCATAAGCGTTGCTGTAACCTTGGGTTCGGGAAGCATTGCAATACTTACCGTTCCTGATGCTACCTTTGCGGCAAGCTCATCGTGAGACGCTTCATACTCTACGGTTACTTTATCTGTAAGTCCGTTTTTCTCAAGAAGATAATTTAAAATATATTCAGGTGTTGAGCCTTGACCCGTTGCATAAACAGTTTTGCCTTCAAGGTCAGCAAAAGAATTTATTTCATTGCCGTTTTCAAGAATATAAAGAACGCCTGCGGTGTTAACTGCAAGAATTTGAACGCCGCCGTTAGTCTTGTTGTAAAGAGCGGAGGCAAGGTTAACGGGAACGGAAGCGATTTGGAAGTTGCCGCTTACAACACCGGGAACAACCTCAGTTGCAGGGTCAGAGCAAAGTGAGAATTTGTAATTATTGGCGGCTTTTCCGTTTTTCTGATTATCCATAAGCTTAACCATGCCTATTCCCGTAGGGCCTGCTAAAGTAGCCACATTTATATCGACTGCCTTGTATTCTTCTGGAGCAGGATTCGGCGTGTCGATGTCAGTCGTTGCCGTTTTCCCGCAGGAAGCGAGTGCAAGCATCATTACAAGCACTAATAAAATTGAAATTACTTTTTTCATTTTTGATTACCTCTTTTATTATAAAATATAAGTATAATTATAAAATATAAATTTTTTTGTTTTCACGGCGGATTTTGCCGTTCTCTTCAAGCACGTCCAAAACTCTGTAAAGACTTGCCCTGCTTACGCCAAGCACTTGTGAAAGCTCTTTCATAGGCACTTGTATTTCACATTGTCCGTCAAGTTCGTTTGCGTTATTTTGAAGATAATACATAACCTTTTCTTCGACGGACTGTGCCGTGTAGCCTTTAATTTTGTCGTTAAGAAAAGTAACTCTGTGAGAAAGATACTTAATGTAGTTAAAAGATACCGACCGGTCTTTTTTTATAAGCTCGTCCATTCCCTCTTTTGACAGTACAGCGACTGTTAAAGGGGAGAGGGCAGTTACCGTATTTAAAAATACAGAAATGTCGTTGTAAAGAAAAGCCGCTCCGTAAACAGACCCCTTTTCAAGACGGCTTATTACCGTGTCGCCCTTTTTCACAATTGCCATGCCATCCAGAATAACGCAGATACACGGATTGAAATTATCTTTTGAAAAAACCGTTTCGCCTTTTTCAAAGGTTTTGACTTCCGCATAATTTTCCAGTGTTTCTGTTAATAATTCTTTTCCGCAATCGGCAAAAATATCCGATTTTTTAAAAGATTCAACTACATTAAATGATTTCTTTTTACTCATAAATCCCCCAAAAAATGTCTTATGTAATACAAATTTCCCATAAAAATATTATCACATTGTTAATAAAATGTCAATAGGAATAAATATATATTTTTAAATTTTCCAAAGACCGTTGTAAAAAAAGCGGTATTATGTTAATATTGTATTATAATTTTAAATGGAGGTATTTTTGTGAATTACCTTATAAACCGTGAAAATTTCAGAAAAACAGAAATAAGCGAAATAGGCAAGTTGCCGCCACGCGCTTATTTTATTCCATATTCTTCAAAAGAAGCGCTCGAGGCGCAGTCTGTTCTTACCGAAAGGTATAACAGCAACAAGGTGCGTATTCTTTCAGGCGAGTGGGATTTTAAATATTACGATAAGGATATGCTTATCCCTAACAGCTTTTATACTGAACGCGTTCAGTTTGATAAGGTACAGGTGCCGAGCACCTGGCAGAGAACAGGCTACAGAGAGCCGTGCTACTTAAATACTCGCTATGAATTTGACCCGACCCTTTACCCCGAAATGCCTCAGGACGTTCCCATGGGCATTTACAGAAAAATAATCAATATTGACGATATAAACAAGGTAAGAATTATAACCTTCCTCGGCGTTATGTCGTCACTTGACCTTTACGTTAACGGTCAGTTTGTAGGTTACAGCGAAGGCTCCCACAATTCAGCCGAATTTGACATTACAGGTTATTTAACTGAAGGCGAAAACGAAATTTTAGCTGCTGTGAGCAAATGGTCAACGGGAACTTACCTTGAGTGTCAGGATATGTTCCGTGAAAACGGCATTTTCCGTGACGTTTATATTTCCGAGCTTGAAAAAACATATATCTATGACTATTTTGCAAATTCAAAAAGAACCGAAAACGGCAAATATAATCTTGACGTTTCGGTTGATATTACGGGGGATATAAGCGGTCACACTGTTGTTGGCGAGCTTTATGACGGCGAAGCTCTCGTGTCTTCCGTTAAAGGCGAAGCTCAAAATAAAATGAACCTTAGTTTCGGCGAGCTTGAGGTTCACGAATGGAACGCAGAAGAGCCGTACACATATACTCTTTATATAACTCTTAAAAACGGCGATAATACCGTTTCCGTTATCAGAACGTATATAGGCTTTAAAACGGTTGAAATCAAAGGAAATATTTTCTTCTTTAACGATAAACCCATTAAATTCAAGGGTGTAAACCATCACGATACAGACCCTGTAAACGGCTATGTATTAACTCCCGAGCAAATTGAGAGCGAGCTTAAAACAATGAAGGAGTTTAACGTAAACTCTATTCGTACATCGCATTACCCTCCGGACCCCACGCTTTTAACTCTTGCCGACCTTATGGGCTTTTACATTGTTGACGAAGCGGATATTGAAACTCACGGCGCATTTAACTGCCGTAAACCCGGCTCGAATAATCTTATCAGCAACGATTTAAATTGGGCGCCGAGATATATTGACAGAGTAAGCAGAATGTATTACCGTGACCGTAACCACCCGTCAATTACAATGTGGTCTCTGGGCAATGAGGCAGGCGGATGGAAATGCCAGGACGCTTGCTACGATTACCTTAAAGAGCAGGGTACTCCTATCCCAATTCACTATGAAGGCGTAATCAGAACTCGCCGTATGGCTTATGACGTTATTTCTGAAATGTACCCGTTCCACAGCCACCTTGAAAACGTAGGCAAGAAAACGGAGAAATCCCGTTTTGCCAAAAAGCCGTTTTTTATGTGCGAATACTGCCACGCAATGGGCGTAGGTCCAGGAGCATTGGAGGAATATTGGCAAAGCATTTACGCTCACGATAATCTTATGGGCGGTTGCATTTGGGAATGGGCGGACCATGCGGTTTACCACGGTAAAGACGATAAAAAATATAAGTTTGAGTATACATACGGCGGTGACCACGGCGAAGAAAAGCACGACAAAAACTTCTGCGTTGACGGTATGATGTACCCCGACAAAACTCCCCATACTGGAGCATTCGTTATCAAAGCCGTTTACAGACCCGTAAGAAGCCGTCATGTCAGCGGAAATTTATTTGAATTTACGAATACAAACCGCTTTAAAAACAGTAATTACCTGCGTGTTCAGTGGATTCAGCTTGTAAACGGGGAAGAGGTTAAAAACGGCGAACTTACCCTCGACATTGAGCCTATGCAGAAAAAAATATACGAAATTCCCTATGGCACATATTCAATCGCTGATGACTGCCATATCAATATTGCCTATTTTGACGGCGAAAACAGAGTGGGCATTGAGCAGACGGTGCTCAACGACATTAAAAAATACGTTCCGAAAGAAAACGGCGTAGGAAAGGTGTCTCCGTCACTTAATAATGACATTTTGACCGTTTCATTTGATGCAGGTCACGTTAAATTTAATAAGCAGACAGGTGAAATGACGGAATATGTCATAAACGGCAAAAACTATTTGAATGAGAACCCTGCGGATAATCAAAAAGGTTTTGTACCGAATCTTACCCGTGCTTCTCTTGATAACGATTCCTTTGGCTTCCCCAAGCTTTGGGCAGTTGCAGGGCTTCAGGACGCTAAAACTGTTTTGAAGAGCTTCAGCTTTGCCGATAAATCATATTATACGGCGGTTTGTGCATCTTACAGCGTTAAAAAATCCTTCAAAAAGCTGTTTGACGTTACAGTAGTTTATGTAATTCACGGCAACGGACTTGTAAACGTGGAATGTGTTCTCAATAAAGGTCCGTTCGGTCCCCTTGAAATTCAGCGTTTCGGCGTGACTGTTGAGCTTCCCAAAGAGTTTTCTGAAATCGAGTTTTACGGCAGAGGCTCCGATGAAAAAATGGAAAACCTTTGCGACCTGAACGACCACGCAACAATAGGCATTTACAAAACGACTGTTGAAGCAATGCACGAGCCATACGTAATGCCGCAGGACAACGGCAACTGCGGAGGCGTTAAGTATTTGAAACTTTCAAATAATAGCGGTAATACGTTTACCGTTTACGGTGAGCCTAAATTCAGCTTTTCAGCGCATAACTATACGCAAAGCTCTCTTGATAAAGCAAAGCATCAGGAAGAGATTGAATATGCCGACTCAACTGTTCTTTCAATTGATGGATTTATGCGCGGAACGGGCACAAACACCTGCGGAGAGGATACCCTTTCAAAATACAAGGTAAAAACCGATAAAACTCTTAAATTTAAATTCTCATTTAAGGCGGAATAAATTATGATTGAATACAAATGGAGTGAGGCAGGCGAGCCTTATACTGACTGTGACGCCATTCGCAAAGAGGTTTTTTGTGATGAGCAAAAATACCCCGTTGAAGCTGAATTTGACGAGCTTGACAAAATATCGCCCCATTTAACTGTTTATAAAGACGGCGTTCCCGTAGGTACGGGCAGAATAGTCTATGTTGATAAGAATTGCTGTCATATCGGCAGAATTGCAGTTAAAAAAGAGCGCCGTGGGGAAGGTATAGGCAGACTTGTTGTTGAGGAGCTTCTAAGACGCATTAAAGAGGAAAACATTCCGACCGTCACCATTGAGGCTCAAACTCACGCGGCGCCTTTTTACGAAAAATTGGGCTTTAAAATAGTGAGCCGTGATATAATTTACGACTTACACATTCCCCATTATAAAATGATATTTAATTTCTAAGAATAGAGAAGAGTATATGGATTTGTATTTCAATGTACCTCCGTCTAAAATGAAACTGAAAAAAGCCTACTTCCAAAGACCTGCAAACCTTTGGGAGCAGGCTTCTTTGCCTTTGGGGAACGGAACGGTAGGCATTTCGGTTTTAGGCGACGTTAAAAAAGATATACTGTATTTTAATAATAAACAACTGTGGCGGGGCGGCCCGTCACAGGACAGACCGAACTACAACGGGGGAAATTTAACACAACCCGACAGTAGCGGAAAACTGCCGAGAGATTATTACAAAGAAATAAAAACAGCATTTGAAAACGGTGACGAAAAACAGGCTCACAAGCTTTGTGAGAAACTTGTTGGAAGCGATAATACAGACGAATACGGAGCATATCTTTGCAGGGGAAAGGTAAGGCTTAATTTTACGGATATTCTTACTTATAAAGATTATTCCCGTGCGCTTGATATGACAAATGCAGTTTGCAAAGTGTCTTATAAAGCCAAGCTACTGAGCGGAAAGACTGTAACGGATACACGAAGGTATTTTGTCTCATACCCGGATAACGCGTCTGTAATTGAATTTAAGCGTGAGGGCGGAAAGCTTTCATTTCAGCTTGAATTTTGCAAAAACGATGCACTCCAAAGCCGTTTTGATTATTCAGACGGTATTTTAACAATAAACTCAAAAGTTTTAGACAATTCATTAAAATGTATTACTGCTGTCAAAATAATTACTGACGGTAAAATTACAGTAAACGGTAGGAAAATAAAATTTTCAAACGCTACTTTTGTGTCATTTATTTCGGCAGAGGAAACTGACTATATTGACGTGTATCCACATTACCGAAAAAATGATTTTAATGAAGAGAATGTTATAAACCAATTAAAGCAAAGGGTAACCGAGCTTTCCCTCAAAGGAATAAATAATATTTTCAATGACCATTCAGCGGATTTTTCGAGTATTTTTAACAGAGTTTCATTAAATCTTAACGGTGAAAGCGCTGCTTCTGCAGATGATCTGATAAACAATTACGGTGAAAATTTGCAAAATGACCGCAAAGCAGAGGAATTGCTTTATCAGTTCGGGCGGTATCTTCTCATTTCTTCTTCAAGGGAGACCGATGTTTTACCGGCTAACCTGCAAGGCATTTGGAATTGCACCAAAAGTCCCCCTTGGAGCAGTGATTTTCATTTGAATATCAATCTTCAAATGAATTATTGGCACGCTTTTTCGGGAAATCTTTCGGAGTGCACTGTTCCCCTTATTCGCTATATTAAATCCTTAAGAGAACCGGGCAGAGTAACGGCAAGGTATTATACAGACGAAAAATGCGGGAAAGGCGAGGAGAACGGATTTTTATTCCACACGCAAAATACGCCTTTTGGGTGGACTTGCCCAGGGTGGAGCTTTGACTGGGGCTGGTCGCCTGCCGCAGTACCGTGGATTCTTCACAACTGCTTTGAGTATTTTGAATACACCAACGATTTGCAGGTTTTAAAAGACGACGTTTACCCAATGCTTCGCGAAACTGCGGAGTATTTCAGCAGACTTCTTGTGAATAACGGTCAAAGGCTTGTAACGTATCCCTGCTATTCCCCTGAGCATGGGCCGAGAACCATGGGCAATACTTACGAGCAAACGCTTATCTGGCAGTTGTATGACGACACAATAAAAAGCGCAAAAGCCCTTTCTGTTGATAAGCGTTTGTGTGAAAAATGGCTCCATATTCAGTCAAAGTTAAAGCCTTATGAAATAGGCGAGGACGGGCAGATTAAAGAGTGGTATCATGAAACAACGCTCGGCTCAATAGGTCAAAAAAATCACAGGCATATGTCCCATCTTTTAGGTCTTTACCCGTGCAACGTAATGAATAAAGAAAAAGATCCTGAGCTTGTCAATGCTGCTGTAGTTTCAATGAATCACAGAGGGGATAAGAGCACTGGCTGGTCAATGGGGCAAAAAATCAATACTTGGGCAAGAACGGGTGACGGCGACCGTGCCCATAAGCTGATTTCCGACCTGTTCAGAAACGGAATTTACCCCAATTTTTACGATTATCATCCACCGTTCCAAATTGACGGCAATTTCGGCTTCACAGCAGGTGTAAATGAAATGCTTATGCAAAGCCATTGCGGTTATATTGAGCTTTTGCCGGCACTGCCACACGCTTGGGAAAACGGCGAAATAAACGGGCTTATAGCCCGAGGTAATTTCACGGTTTCACTAAAATGGGAAAAGGGAAAGCTAAAAACAGCCGAAATTATTTCAAATCGCGGCGGCGATTTAACAGTAGCTTATTTTGACGGGGAAATCACGGCAACGCTTCCCGACGGAAAAATATACAATTCGGTTAATAATAAGCTTTCACTGCTCACAAACGCAGGGGATAAAATAACGATTACAGTTTAATAGAATTAAAAAATGAGCTCGGCGCAATACCGAACTCATTTTTTTAAAAAGCAAATTGATTTACGCTCCCTCTCCGAGGGAGCGTATTTAACTACTAATTACAATTCTCTAACAACAAAAAGGAGGGCGTGGAAGCCCTCCCATACAATATCAATAAATAAAATACCTGCTAAAATTTATTTCTTTTTACTTGCTTTTTTAGCGGCTTTCTTTGC